>NZ_LZHA01000014.1:0-77875 GCF_001690335.1 Gilliamella sp. Gris1-4
TTGCCAGAAGAGTTTGGTGAATGGAGCACTGTCTATAGGCGATTTAATTTGTGGTCTAAAAAAGGAATATTAGTTGATATTTTCAAACATTTATCACAACTAGCGGATTTTGAATGGGTGTTCCTAGATGGCTCGATTATCAGGGCTCATCAACATAGTACAGGCGCTGCAACGGAGTATTCCGAGCAAATAGGTCAGAGCTGTGGTGGTAATTCAACTAAAATTCATCTTGCGGTTGATAGTGGTGGTTTGCCTATTTGTTTTGAGCTTTCTGAAGGACAACGACATGATATCACTTATGCAGAAAACCTAGTTGAAAAGCTTGATGAAGTCAATACAGTGATAGCCGATAAAGGTTATGACAGCGAGCCTTTTCGGTGCTTTGTTCGTCAAAAAGGCGGACGAACGGTGATTGCTAAACGTAATTATGGTAAGGATATAGATAAAAGCAGTATGGATAGGTGCCTTTATCGCTATCGTCATTTAGTCGAGAATGCCTTTGCTAGAATCAAGCAATATCGTTCAATATCAACTAGATACGATAAGTTAGAAAGGAATTATGCCAGTATGGTATCACTGGCATTTATGTTAATGTGGCTGCCAATGTATTGTTGAGTAATTTATGTACAGCAAAGATCAACAGCCCCTAATAACTTTATATTTTAATTAACTCTATATTTTCATGCTATTACTTAGTTTTTTTTAGTGATTATTTGACATATTTCTTCACATTCGTTTGTTTTCATCACTTCGATAATATGTGATAACTGTGATTTAAATATAGGTTGTTGAGTTATTAATTGTTCGGCCTTTTCAATGATTGCTGTCTTTTTCGATTCTGGGATAAATTTTGCGTAATTTTCAGCTGACTGTTCTAATGTGGTGATAATATCCAATTTAGATTGTTCAGTTAAACAGTCTGGTAAAGCAATCCACTTAAATCCACCGTAGTAATATTTTAACATTTCTGATTGCATCATTTTCACACTATACTATATGACTCCACCTCTTTCATTATCGGGAAGTTCTTTATAAAACTGATTAATATGGGGAGATATTGCCGCAAAATATTTTATATTAAAAGTACTTAATAAAATAATTTCTTGTTGAAATCGTTTTAGGTTATTCGTTAGATCTTGGCTGGTTATTTCGTTTGATTTATTTGATGAAAAGGTTAAATAAATCTCAACTATATGGTTGATATAATTGGTTATATCTAATTTCTCATCTATTTTATCTTTTGAAAAATTCTCAAGAAGTTTGGGATCAGTAAATTGGCTAAGAATTTCTTTACCTTCTTTTGTATATAACCTAGGTAATGTTTTTTGCGCTTCAAATTTTTTGGTTAATTGATAGAGCCTCGTGCGTTCTGAGTGATAATTTAAACCTGTAGCATTCGCAAAGCAACTAGTTAAAATTAATATGACACTTATTATTAACTTCATCATTTGTTATTCCTTATTTTATAATTGTCAAAATTTGGTTACTTAGCCTTGGCAATTTGCGCTTTTAGCATGGCTAGCCTACTTTGCCCTTGTTGCATTTTTTTTTCAGGTGATAATTCGTTACGCTGATCTTGCCACTCCAAGTCGTCTTGTGGCAGTTCTAATAAAAATCGACTCGGTTCAACTTGAAGGGTTTCGCCAAATTGTTTACGTTGCCGGCTAAAAGAAAAAGTCAGTTCTCGTTGCGCCCGAGTAATACCAACATAAGCTAAACGGCGCTCTTCTTCAATGTTATCTTCATCAATGCTGGTTTGATGAGGTAATAAACCTTCGGACATGCCAATCAAGTAGACATAAGGAAACTCTAATCCTTTAGATGCATGTAGTGTCATAAGTTGTACTTGGTCGAGTTCTTCTTCGGACTCGTTACGTTCTAACATATCACGCAAAGTAAATCTAGCGACAGCTTGTTCAAGTGTCATTGCTTCATCAATATCATCACCTTGCAACATATCGTTTAACCAACTGACCAATTGTTCTACATTCCGCATACGCATTTGCCCTGATGTTGGGGATGATGAGGTTTCATAAATCCAGCTCTCATAATGAATCCCGTGTAGAAGTTCATAAATAGCTTCCATGGGTTCAGTATGAGATTTTTGAATAAGGGCATCAAACCATTGTATGAATTCTTGTAATGACTCCATACGTTTACCTGAAAGCAATTGGGTCAACCCCATATCATGGCTTGCTTGATATAAACTAACACCTCGATGATTAGCCCATTCGCCAAGTTTTTGAATAGTTGCTGGACCAATTTCTCGTTTTGGTGTGTTGATAATACGAATAAACGCATTATCATCATCTGGATTAGTTAATAATCGCAAATATGCCATTAAATCTTTAATTTCAATTCGAGCAAAAAATGATGTACCGCCAGAGATTCGATACGGTATCCGATATTGCATGAGTATCTTTTCAATTAGTCGTGCCTGATGATTGCCACGATATAAGATAGCGTATTGACCATATTGACTGTTATGCGCAAAGCGATGGCCAATAAGGTGATTAATAACTTTTTCGGCTTCATGCTCTTCGCTATCGGCTGAAATAACTTTTAATGTTTCACCATAACCCAGTTCTGAGAAAAGTTTTTTTTCAAAGATATGTGGATTATTTTCGATTAAGATATTCGCCACTTTTAAAATTCGACCCGATGATCGGTAATTTTGTTCTAATTTGATCACTTCTAAATTAGGAAAATCTTGTTTAAGTAATACTAAATTTTGTGGTCGTGCACCACGCCAAGAGTAAATAGACTGATCATCATCACCAACAACAGTAAATTTAGCTCGGTTACCAACTAGTAATTTGATAAATTCGTACTGACTTGTGTTTGTGTCTTGATATTCATCAACCAACAAATAACGAACTTTGTTTTGCCATTTTTCGCGAACTTCTTCGTTGGTTTTTAATAAGAGTGTGGGCAATAATATAAGATCATCAAAATCTAATATACTGCAAGCTTTTAATTGTTTTTCATACAATTGATAACAGTGAGCAAATAGTTTCTCTTTATTCGTCTGCGCTCTTGCCATCGCAATAGTTGAATCAACAAGATCATTTTTCCAATTTGAGATTGTTGAGCGTAATTGATTAATCAAATCCTTATCATCTTCTAACCATTGATGAGTTAGTTCCTTGAGTAGCGCTGTTTGATCATGATCATCAAATAGTGAGAAGTTAGATTTAATTCCCAGATGAGTATACTCTCGGCGAATAATATCCAATCCTAGCGTATGGAATGTTGATATTTTAAGCCCTCTTGCTTCTTGTTTACTAAGTGCTTGGGCTATACGTTCTTTCATTTCGCGTGCGGCTTTATTCGTAAAGGTAACTGCAACAATATGGCGTGGTAAATATTCTTTAACACGAATTAAATAGGAAATTTTGTTAATGATAACCCGAGTTTTGCCAGAACCTGCCCCAGCTAAAACAAGGCACGGTCCTGAAACATATTCAACGGCTTTTTGTTGACTTGAATTTAAACGCACAGAATAAAACCATTAGGGAAAATGTGAGCTAGTATATAACGATATACTAGCAGCGCGCAATTAGCGTCATTATTGAGCGAATTTAATTGCTATTTTGTTAAATATTATTTGATGAATGTTAAAGCCTGTTCAACAACCTCGACCCCTGCCCCTTTTTTATGCGTATTTTCGCTAAGATAACGCCGCCATTGCCTTGCTCCTTTACGTCCATTAAATATACCTAAAGTATGCCTCATAATATGGTTAAGTTGCGCACCTTGCATTAGCTGTTGTTCGATATAAGGGTAAAGTGCTTGAATAGCAGATAGAGGATCAATGACGGGAGCATTTGTGCCAAAAATTTGCGTATCAATTTCAGTAAGTAACAGTGGATTTTGATATGCCTCTCGCCCAACCATTACACCATCAACATGCTGTAAATGGCATTTTATTTCATCAATTGTTTTTATGCCACCATTGATGGCTATAGTTAAATTGGGATAATCTTGTTTCAATTTATAAACACGTTCATAGTCAAGTGGCGGAACCTCACGATTTTCCTTTGGGCTTAATCCTGATAACCATGCTTTGCGCGCATGTACAATAAATGTTTTGGTGTAAGGCATTACCTTTTCAATAAATTGACACAAAAAAGTATAGCTATCGCAATCATCAATACCAATTCTTGTTTTTACCGTGACGGGAATATCAACCTGATCTTGCATCTGAGCAATACAATCGGCAACCAAATTTGGATTTCCCATTAAACAAGCACCAAACATACCATTTTGTACGCGATCTGATGGACATCCCACATTTAAGTTGATTTCGTCATAACCACGTTCTTGCGCTAATTTTGCACATTGCGCTAATGCGTTAGGATCGCTACCGCCTAGTTGCAAGCTAACTGGATGCTCTTCATTGTTGAAAGCTAAATAATCACCTTTCCCAAATAAAATTGCGCCTGTAGTCACCATTTCGGTATATAGCAATGCTTTTTTTGTTAAAATTCGATGAAAATAACGGCAATGTTTATCTGTCCAATCTAACATTGGGGCAATAGAAAAACGATTTAAACTTGAGCTAGTATGCAAAAAATCACCTCGACATTAATTGAAAAAATGTTATTCTATTTGTCGTTTTTAAATAGAGCAACAATATAAGGAATAAAAATGGATACAAATCAAGCAAATGTAATTTCTTTTCAAACTACTGAATTATTAAAAAAACATATGCGTTTTATTGCAACAATGCAACAAATTTTTGGCGTTATTTTTATAATTGTAGGCGCTCTTACCTGTCTAGGTATAATCACTGCTATTATTGGTATTCCACAAATCATTGCTGGGGTAAAACTTTTTAAGTCAGGAAGCGCATTTAGCTTAGCTGCAAGTGTTCAAAAAGAAAATGATATTATTGATGCTATTGAAAACCTATATGGCTATTGGAAATATGCTTTAATAACATTTATCGCTTCAATACTATTTTTCATTATATATATGATAATTATTGTTTCTATTATTGCTTCATACAGTAATGGTTATTACTAATAAATATTATTTTAATCCATTACTTTTTTGTTTAAATAACTAATCTAAAATAAAAAACCTCGTTTTTAACGAGGTTTTTTATTAATATTTTAATTAAGATTCAGGAACATCATCATCTTCGGATTTAGTATCAATTGGATCTGATATACCTTGTTTATTCATCTCTTCTAAAGATTTTGAACCAGCTAGCTCTGAAGTTTTGATATCCTTAACAATACCCATTTCATCAAAATAGACAGCGTAAGTTCTTTGGCTAACAGCACCATGCTGTGGTTGTTGCCGGAAAACATAATACCAAACACTATCACCAAAAATAGAAGTTAGCATTGGTGAGCCCATAATAAACACAACTTGCTCTTTGCTTTGCCCAACTTGCAATAGCTCAATAGCATCTGGTGTCACATAATTACCCTGATTAATATCAGGTCTATAGACCCAACGATCAACAACAGAACAACCCGTTAATAAAACACTAGTTACAATTGCAAGTGCGGAAAATTTACGAAACAACATCTACACTTAATCCATTCTTTAAAATTTAATGATCCGTATTATCGCTGATCTTTTAATTAAGTGCTAGCCAAATTAATAAATTCTTTCGAAGTTATGTAATGAAATAGTAATAAGGTTTGATAATATGAATTATTACTTGACTTTTACTTATGTATCTCCAAACTAATCACCTTATTAATAAACCTTACCAATTAACTATATAAAGGTAAAAAATGAAGTTAGAAACTATTGAACAAAAAGCAAGCTATGCAATCGGCTTACAAATTGGGCAACAATTAAAAGAATCTGGATTGAACAATTTAGAACTTAATGCGTTAAAACTAGCAATGGAAGATGTTTTAGCTGGTAATCAACCGGCTTTACCTCTGCAAGAATTACATGAAGCATTACGCCATGTGCATGAACAAGCGACCAAAGAGAAGGCCAAACAAGCAGAAAAAATTGCTCAAGCAGGTAAAGATTTTCTAGCAAAAAATATCAAAAAAGATGGCATTAAATCAACTGAATCTGGTTTACAGTATGAAATCATCAAACAAGGCGATGGCGATTTACCGAAAGCAACCGATCGCGTGCAAGTTCATTATACAGGGCAACTAATTGATGGCACAGTATTTGATAGTTCTGTTGAACGTGGTCAACCTGCTGAGTTTCCAGTCAATGGCGTAATTCAAGGCTGGGTTGAAGCGTTACAACTTATGCCTGAAGGTTCAAAATGGCGTTTATATATTCCTCAAGAATTAGCCTATGGTGCTCAGGGTGCTGGCGCATCAATTCCGCCATACAGCGCATTAATTTTTGATGTTGAATTATTAAAAGTTTTATAAGCAAGAATGGACGCTACTTGGCGTCCATTTGTTTTGAACGATTATCGTTTAGGAAGATGATAAGCACTAAACGCCGCAAGTAACAATAAAATACTCGCCGTACCAAACGCAACTAAATGAGTATGTAAATGATCATAAGCCCATCCACCTAACCATGAACCAATCATCGCACCAATTTGATGTCCCAAATAGGTTAATCCTGAAAGTAGTCCCACAATTTTTACACCATAAATATCAGCGGTAATGGCTCCAGACATCGACAAAGCACCGGCCCAAACCAAACCACCCACTGCTGCAATAGTAAAAAGCTGCCATTTAGTTGATGCTAAAACAAGAGCAATAAAACCTAAACCTCGTATTAAATAGACCATCATTAAAATGTTTTTTCGTTGCACTATATCAGATAAATAACCCAAAACTAAGGTACTAAAAATAGCCACTAAACCAATCAAACCAATACCATTAGAACTAATGATAGGGTCAAATCCATGATCGATAAGCATTGGGACTCCATGTGTTCCTAATAAATTCATACTGAAGCCACAGGTAAAAAGCCCAAAACTCAGTTGCCAAAATGGACGTGTTTTTAACACATCTATAAGTTTGATACTAGGCTCTATTTTTTGATTGATAACAGGCTCTATACTATAGGCTTCGATTTCAGATTGATTATCTTTCATAATAAACAAAGCAATAGGCAAAGCGATAATCATAAAAATCACAGCAAACGAAATTAGCGTTGTTTGCCATCCATAAATAGGAATGAAGAAAGCAAAAACAGGTAACATCACTGCAATACCTGCCATACTTCCTGTTGATAAAATAAATAAAGCCAATCCTCTACGCTTGATAAACCAACGTGCCACAATAGGCGTAAAACTGACAGAACCAACAAAAGAAGTACCAAAAGATAATGCAACACCAAAAGATAGAAAAAAGTTCCAATAATCAGTTGAGTTAGCAGCCCAAACAGTAGAAATAATAATAATGATGGAACCAAATATTAGGACAAAACGAGTGCCATATTTACCAACTAAATATCCCGCTATTGGCATAGCAATTCCAGAGAAAAGCATACCTATAGCAATAATTCCAGAAAGAACGCTACGACTAAAATTAAGATCATTTGCAATGGGAAGAAAAAAAACTCCCATACTCATCCTCAAGCCACTAGAAAGCAAAGTGAGAAAAGAAGCCGCAATAACGATATTCCAACCAAAATACCACGGAGATCGCATAATAACTCCTAATTATATTTTTATATAAAACGGTTCAAAAATTGTAGCATTTAAGTTTAGTTGATGTGTATAAGTTATGTATTTTCCGCTATAATATTTATTTATATTCATAAAAAAATTAAGGAAAGTTATATGTCAACAAATATGATTCGTATCGCAATTGCCGGCGCAGGTGGCAAAATGGGACGGCAACTTATCCAAGCTGTTTCGCAAATTGAAGGAGTTACCTTAGGAGCAGCATTTGAACGAGCAGGTTCCTCACTAATTGGTAGTGATGCAGGTGAGCTTGCAGGGATCGGTATTTGTGGCATTAAAGTCACCGATAATCTAGAACAAGCTAAAGATCAATTTGACGTATTGATCGATTTTACGCGACCTGAAGGCACACTCGCCCACTTAGCTTTTTGTGTTGAAAATAAAAAAATGATAATCATTGGCACAACTGGTTTTGATGATGCAGGCAAACTAGCTATTACTGATGCAGCGAAAAACATTGCCATTGTCTTTGCCGCAAACTTCAGTGTCGGTGTTAACTTAATGCTAAAATTATTGGAAAAAGCTACCAAAATTATGGGCGGTTATACTGATATCGAAATTATTGAAGCCCATCACCGTCACAAGGTTGATGCCCCTTCTGGTACAGCATTAGCCATGGGTGAAGCCATTGCAGATGCACTTGATTGCAACTTAAAAGATCGTGCAGTTTACTGCCGTGAAGGTCATACAGGGGAAAGACCACAAGGCGCTATCGGCTTTGCCACTATCCGTGCTGGAGACATAGTAGGAGAACATACTGCTATCTTTGCCGATATTGGTGAGCGCGTTGAAATTAGTCATAAAGCATCTAGCCGCATGACATTCGCTAATGGCGCTGTTCGAGCCTCGCTCTGGCTTGCCAAACAACCCGTTGGTTTATACGACATGCGCGATGTTTTAAATCTAAATAATTTGTAATTTGAAAATGTCAGATGAAATTTGGATGCAACATGCACTAGTGCTTGCTAAACGCGCCGAGTTGCTTGGAGAAATCCCTGTCGGTGCTGTAATTGTTGATGAAAATAATCAAATTATTGGCGAAGGTTTTAATCAACCCATCAGCACGCATAATCCCACTGCGCACGCTGAAATGATGGCTATTGAACAAGCAGGTAAATATTTGAATAACTATCGTTTGATTAATACGACCCTGTATACCACACTTGAGCCTTGCATTATGTGTGCTGGAGCCATTATACACAGTCGTATTAAACGTGTAGTATATGGTGCTAAAGATTATAAAACTGGCGCAGCAGGTTCTTTTATTGATGTTCTTGCTTACCAAGGTATTAACCATTTTGCAGAAGTGACTAGCGGAGTGTTGATTAACGAGTGTAGTACTGTTTTAAGCAGCTTTTTTAAAAAACGTCGCTTACAAAAAAAATTGGTCAAGAATGGTTGTCAAAAAGTTTCCGATAACTAGTTGTTTATGTATAAAACTCTATAATTTATTTCCATATTACTTTAATAAAAAATTAGTTTTCTTATTCTTTTTATAAAGGAAAATTGTTAAAATCTAATTTAATTTTTAAAAGTTAATTTGAGAATTATTAATGAAAAAACACACCTTAGAAATGATGATATCTGCTGATGATGTCCAAAAACGTGTAATTGAACTAGGTCAACAAATAAGCCAAGATTATCAACATAGCCAAAATGAACTAATCTTAGTTGGACTTTTACGTGGCTCTTTTATTTTTATGGCCGATTTGAGCCGAGCAATTACTGTCGGGCACGAAGTTGATTTTATGACAGCATCAAGCTATGGTAATGCTGTTATTAGTAACCGTGACGTTAAAATCTTAAAAGACTTAGATGAAGATATCCGTGATAAAGATGTATTAATAATCGAAGATATTATAGATACGGGTAATACTCTTAGCAAAGTCATGGCTATTTTAAAATTGCGCCATCCACGTAGTATTGAAATTTGTACGTTGTTAGACAAACCCTCTCGCCGTGAAGTAAACGTTCCAGTTAAATATATCGGATTTTCAATTCCTGACGAATTTGTTGTAGGTTATGGTATTGACTATGCTCAGCACTACCGTCACTTACCTTTTATAGGTCATGTAACTTTACTTGAATCTTAATATTATACGAGGTATATGTGTCTCGATTCTCCTGTTCATTAGGTTTACTTTTAGTTATAACAACTACGTCAAGTTATGCTGACATGGAATTATCCATTAAGGGATTAAAAGGCGATCTTGCTGATAATGTTGAGGCACGTACTTCATTAATTACACCTGACAAAGTTAGTAATACTCCAAATTTTAAGCGTTATTTCGAAAGTGAAGCAAAAAAAGCATTACGCGCATTGGGTTACTACTCTCCTAACTTTGAATATAACGCACAAAATCCGAAGGTTCTTGTTGTTAACATATCACTTGGTGAACCCGTATTAGTTAATCAGCTTAATGTTAATATTACTGGTGAGGGGCTACAAGATCCTGATTTTCAATATTTACTTAAAAATGACTTACCAAAAATTGGCGATGTGTTAAATCATGGGATCTATGAATCATTTAAGAAAAGTCTGCAAAATTTATCACTAAAAAAAGGTTACTTTGATGCCAATATGCCTAAACATCAACTAGCTGTATCTATGTCTGAGCATCAAGCCTTTTGGAATATTGATTATACAACAGGTAGACGCTATCGATTTGGTAAAGTTACTTTTCATAATGCCAAAATTCGTGATGACTATTTAGCAAATATTGTGCCGTTTAAAGACGGTGAGGAATATACAGCAGAACAATTATCATTATTAAATAGACGCCTTACCTCTACAAACTGGTTTAATTCAGTGGTTGTTGTCCCAGATTTTCCTCATCTAACCGAAGATAGAGTTCTTCCTATTGATGTAGAAACCTCACCCCGGAAAAAAAATAATATGGACTTAGGATTGGGCTTTTCAACAGATAACGGCGTGCATGGTAAGATTGGTTGGAATAAACCTTGGATCAATAGTCGGGGGCAAAGTTTTCAAAGTAACTTATCTTTATCTTCGCCAGAACAATTGGTGACCATGAGTTACAAAATCCCTTTGAAAAAATCACCATTAGAGCAATATTACACTATTCAAGGTGGTTATAAAAAGATAGATAATAATGATACCTACTCACGTTCTTATACGTTCGGGGCTTTGCGCAACTGGGATAATTTTTATGGGTGGCAAACGGCATTAGGATTAAATATGCTAAATGATGACTTTACCCAAGGGGATTCAAGTTTTAAAACATTTTTGTATTACCCGTCACTTAGCATATCAAGAATCCGTTCTGATGGTAGTTTATTAGCAATGTGGGGAGATTCGCAACGTTATTCTATTGAAGCAGCTGGAGAACAATTAGGTTCAGATATTAATCTAGTGCGATTTCAGGCACAACAAGCATGGATTCGCTCCTTAAAAAAATCGCATCGATTTATAGCTCGTGGCAATTTTGGCATTATACAAGCGAGCAATTTTGACCGTGTTCCACCATCATTTAGATTTTTTGCTGGTGGTGAACGCAGTATTCGAGGTTACAGTTATCAGTCTATTTCGCCTAAGGATAAAAAAGGTAAATTAAAAGGAGCTTCTAAACTCATCACAGGTTCACTTGAATATCAATATAATTTATCTGGATCATGGTGGGGAGCCGCATTTGTAGATACAGGTGAAGCAATAGATAAAGTTGATACAACTAAATTTTATACAGGAACTGGTTTTGGCATTCGTTGGGCTTCGCCGGTCGGACCAATAAAGGTTGATTTAGCAACACCACTTAACAAAGATACAGGCTCTATTCACCTATACATTGGCTTAGGAAGCGAATTATAATATGACTAAAAATTCAGCTAGATTTAAAAAAGTAAAAAAATTAAAGCGGATACGTAAATGGAAAAAACGAAGCATCGCCATTTTATCTGTTATCGCCTTTCTAATTGTTTTTGTTATTTTGTTTATATACACCAGTCTTGGTGTAAAATTAACCACCTATGTTTTAAATAAATTTCTACCTGAGTTAAAAATAGCTCAAGTTGAAGGCACCTTTCATGATTTGCATATACAAGGACTTTCGCTTGAATTACCGGGTATTAATGTTCAAGTTAATGATGCTTCATTTTCACTCACAGGACTTTGTTTATTAAAGACTGAAGTCTGCGTCAATCAATTCAATGCCAATGGTGTAAATGTTTCAATTAACACTAAAGAAATCGAAAGTTCACCAAGTGAAACTACTATTGATACTACCGCAGAACAACATTTTGTTCTCAAAACTCCATTACCTATAGAGCTTAACAGCACACACCTTACTAATGTAAAAGTCACTGTTGATGATATGCAATTTGGAATGTCTGACTTCACGGGTAAAGCCACATGGGTTAATAATCAGATTTATGTTTATCCTGCTGTTGCCACAGAGTTAAGTGCTATTTTTACAGGTAATCAAAGAGCAGATGTACCAGTAAAAACGTCCGATAAAGATATCGCACTTAATGAAAAAATTTCCCAACTTTTTAATCAACCGCTAATTGAATCATTGCCTCAGGTTAATATTCCATTAGATATTAATATGACTAGTTTAAGAGGGACAAACTGGCTATTACATATGGGGGGGCAAGATTATCTATTTGATAACGTTGCAATTCAAACCAATATTGTTAATAGCCGTATTATTATAAAACAATTAGATACTGATGCTATAACTCCCTATGCTAGCGGACATGCTTCACTTTCTGGCGAAATAACATTACACGATGACTGGCCAATATTAGCTTTAATAAAAGCAAATACCGAACAAAATCAACTTGATGCACAGTTTTCAGGCAAATTGCTTGGTGAGTTATTGACCAACATAAAACTTGATGGTTCGAATCAAATGGTGATGAGTGGACACATCAATTTTATTGAAAAATACTTACCTGTAATCACTCAAATTGAAGGTAAGCATATTCAATGGCCAATTGAAGGGCAAGCACAATATCAATTAAATAATTTTTCCACATCAATAAATGGTAATGTAAAGCAGTTTCAAATGTCGGCCAAAGGTATTGTTGAAGGGAAAGAATTAATTAATACTTCGTTTGATATTGCTGGCAAAGGAACTAATCAAGAGGCAAGCATTGATCATGGCATCATTAAATTACCTCAAGGTGAAATTAATATAGATGGAAATATAAGTTGGTCACAAGCATTACAATGGGATATCAACATAAAACTAAATAATGTTGATATGTACAAAGAACTACCTAGCTATCCGATTCAATTAAATGGTCAATTTAAAACTACAGGCATATTAGACAAGGATAAATGGGCATTTGATTTATCCGATCTGCAACTAAAAGGTAATATTAATCGTGCCAATTTTTTAGCATCTGGTAACGTATATGTTGATTCTGAAAATTTAGCCACTGCAAATAATTTTGCAATAAAATGGGGTAAAAATCAGTTCGATTTAAATGGTTCCGCTGAAAAAGGCAACTTACAGGCGAAGCTAAATCTCGAATCATTATCGTTATTAGTTGATGATATGCAAGGTTCAATTGTAGGCAATATAAAACTTAATCGTACACATGATAATGCAATTATAGATACTAGTTTAGCCATTAACTCGCTATCTTTTAACACCATCAAAATAGCCAAAGCTAATCTTATAGGTAAAGTTGAGTATAAAGAACAGATCAGTGGCAACATTAAACTCACAGGACAATCAATAGAACTTTCAAACCAAACCATAAAAAAACTAAATGTTGATCTATCTGGTAGTGAAAGCCAACATATATTAACCGTTAATATTGATGGTGAACCTGCATCACTAAAAACATCGTTAACAGGAAAACTTGATAAGGAACGCACAAAGTGGAACGGAACCATTTCAGGAGCGCTACTCAATTTAAACAAAAATAACAGTTGGCAATTAGCTAAATCTGTTGACTTATCTTATGATGTTAATAATCAAATCCCAGCAATTAATGCTCATTGCTGGATTAATGGGAAGTCAAGCATTTGCCTCGATAAGCAATTTTTGTTAGCCAAAAATACTAATACAAGTATCACCTTAAAAAACATTAATCTATCTAAGCTACCGATACAAAATGACGGTGAAACCAAACTTGCTGGTAGTATAAATGGAAAAATAACTATTCAATTTAATAATGACAATACAATACCATTAATAAAAGCAAATTTAACAAGTTATGATGTTTATATTCAACAAATGGTTACCTCTCAATCGTTACTATTGCCTTTTGATGTTTTCAAAATAGATGCTGAATTTAATGAACAACAAGCTAAATTGGATTGGAAATTTGGTCTGAATAAATTAGGAAAAATAAACGGTAATCTTGTTATTACTGATCCAATTGAACAAAAAAAATTAAGTGGTCAATTAAGTATCGATCACTTAGCTTTAGCAATTATTAACCCGTTATTAGATAGCAAAGACTATGCCAAAGGGGCTATTAACGGTAACATTAAATTTTCTGGTTCCTTAAATGAGCCATTGCTAACAGGAAACATTAACTTACAAAATAGTGAAATCAAATCAAGCCAATTACCAATTGATATTAAATCAGCTAAATTTGACCTCAATTTCAATGGTAAATCATCCACATTAAAAGGTGTTTTAACTACGCAAGCTGGCAATGTTAATATTAATGGTAATGCCAGCTGGAATACTATAGATAAATGGCAAGCCTCATTAGCTGTTAATGGCGCTGCCATGGAAGTTACTGTGCCACCAATGATTGTTATGTCAATTGTTCCAGATATTAAAATCAATGCAACACAAGATGAATTAACTTTATTAGGTAAAGTTAGCATTCCAAAAGGAAAAATAACTGTTGAATCACTTCCCGCATCAAGTGTTGATGTTTCACCAGATGAAGTAATGCTCGATATAAATCTAAAAGCAATTAAAAAACAAGAGCTTGACATTAAAATTTTTAGTCATATTGAAATCGATATAGGCGATAATGTTACTGTCGATGCATTTGGGTTAAAGGCTTCACTTAAAGGTAACTTAATTGCGGCACAAACTAATAAAGGGCTTGATCTACATGGTGAGGTTTTAATTCCAACAGGTCGATTCCATGCCTATGGACAAGATTTGATTATTCATAAAGGCATCGTTACATTTTCAGGATCAGCGGATCAAGCCACACTCGATATTGAAGCAATCCGTAATCCAGAATCAATGGAAAATAGTAATATCATGGCTGGAATCCGTGTTACAGGATCGTCTGAATCGCCAAAAATTGAAGTATTTTCAGATCCCGCCATGTCACAGCAAGAAGCACTATCCTACTTAATCCGAGGACAAGGACTTGATAGTGCAGAACAAAGTGATAGCGATATGATGACAGCATTACTGGTTGGTATTGGAACAGCAAAAACAGGTAAATATATTGGCGATATTGGTAATGTATTTGGTATTAAAAATCTAACACTTGATACACAAGGTGCCGGTAATAACTCTAAAGTTGTGGTTAGTGGCTACATATTACCTAATTTACAACTTAAATATGGAGTAGGTATTTTTGACTCGTTGGCTACTTTTACTTTGCGTTACAGACTAATGCCTAGTCTATATTTAGATGCTACATCAAGCTTAGCACAAACATTGGATATTATTTATCAATTCGATTTTTAAATCAAATTAGTTTTAATAAAATGTTTGGCCTTGCGCAATTACTCTGGCAAGGCTACTCATTTTTATAACCAATTAACATTTCACGCTTTATCCCAAAACCTTTGCGTTTAACTACTTTGAATCCAGCATTTAGTAAATTTCGTCTCACATACCCAGCCGCAGTAAAGGTAGCAAAAGAGCCATTTAAAGCCGTTAATGTATAGCAATCTTCAAATAATGATTTTACCCACATATCCGGATTTTTTGCTGGCGAAAACCCATCAAAAAACCAAGCATCGATCAACACATTTTGCTTTGTTAAAAAATCTGAAAAATTGCTAATATCATCATTACATATCTTTAAACTAACATCGTCAAACTGGAAAGTAGAATCAATTAAAAAAGCCTGAAGTCGTTTTGATAACGAAAGTAATGTTTTATTTTTAGAAAGTACATTATTATGAATCTTTATTAATTCATTTAACGATAATGGGTACTTTTCAACACTAAAAAATGCAAGATGTTTAAGTATATGATTCGGGTATTGACTTCTAAAATGCAAAAATGTTTCCCATAAAATCAAAAAACTTAGCCCAGAGCCAAAGCCTGTTTCGCCAACTATAAATGTATCTTGCTTATGATGCAAAAAACGTTGACGTAAATCATTACCCTCAATAAATACATATCTGGTTTCCTCAATTGCACCTTCGGTATTGAAATAAACATCACCAAAATAAGTAGAAATAGGAGTTTGATTCTTGTCCCAAATAATAGTCGATTTATGCATAATCATCCTTTAAACAGAAGCCGTTAATGAACTGTATATTAGTCTTGATTATGTATATAATACGCCAAGTCAACTTATGAGGTAAATTATGGTATTTCTTTTTCGCTTAATTAGTATTGTTATAATTGGTATTATCGTTTGTGTTTTAGGTATCATTTTTTGCCTTTTCAACCCAAGAAATCCCAAGAACGTAGCAAGATTTGCTCATTTATTTAGTTTTTTCTTTAAACCTATATTGGGTGTAAAAGTTGATACTCGCACTATCCCTAATATCAATAAAATAGCTAGCTGTATCTATATTGCTAATCATCAAGATAACTATGATATAGTTGTAGCGGGTGATGTTGTGCAATCTAAAACGGTAACAGTAGGAAAAAAAAGTCTAGCTTGGATTCCTTTTTTTGGGCAACTTTATTACCTTACAGGTAACATTCTTATTGACCGAAACAATAAATCAAAAGCTCACGATACAATTGGGCAAGTTGTTAATGAAATTAAAAAGCGTGGCATATCTATTTGGATGTTTCCTGAGGGTACTCGTAGCCGTGGACGGGGATTATTACCGTTTAAAACAGGTGCTTTTAAAGCAGCCATTGCTGCTGGAGTACCAATTGTGCCGATCTGTGTATCGCAAACCAATAATATTAAATTAAACCGCCTAAATAATGGACATATCATTGTTGAAATGTTAGAACCTATCGAAACAAAAAATCTAGGCAAAGAGGATACTAGAGTCTTAATGGAACAGTGCTATAGCCTAATGGCAACTAAAATAGCGCAAATAAATGCTGAAGCAAAACAACTAAACAATCAAAAATAATTCATGAATAAACAAGATCGTAATTTTGATGATATCAGCAATAAATTTGCACAAAATATTTATGGCACAACCAAAGGTCAAATTCGCGAAGCAGTAGTATGGCAAGAACTAGAAAAAGTTTTAGCTACCTATCCACACAATAAATCATTAAATATTCTAGATGCTGGTGGAGGACAAGGTCAGATCGCCTGTCGGCTAGCCAAACTTGGGCATCAAGTAACGCTTTGCGATATCTCTGAACAAATGCTAGAACTGGCAAAACAAAAAGCTCAATCCGAAAAGATAAATATAGATTGTCTTTGTTGCCCTATTCAGCAGCTTGATAACTTAATAAACAAACAGTTTGATTTAGTCATTTGTCATGCTGTATTAGAGTGGGTTGCTGAACCAATTGAATTAATAAAATCATTAAAACAACACCTTAAATCTGATGGTTTTTTATCGTTAATGTTTTATAACTATCATGCGCTTTTGTTTAAAACGGTCACATTAGGCAATTTTGGTTACACAAAATCAGGGTTAGCTAAGCGTAAGAAAAAGACACTTTCTCCCGATTATCCAAGAGTTCCAACAGACGTATATCACTGGCTTACACAACTTGATTTTGATATTTTGCAAAAAACGGGGATTCGTATTTTCCATGACTACCTAATCAACAAATCCAAAGCAGAAACTCATTTTGAACAACTATTAGAACTTGAACAAAAATACTGCCAAACTGAACCTTATCTTAATTTAGCAAGATATATATTAGTTACTGCAAAAAATAAAATGAATTCACAATAAACTCTTTTTACTCATGCTTTTTTAAATGAGCACTCGTAAAATTTATCATAAATCGTTATTATAAGCAGATTAGTTTTATTGATTAAGGAAAATAATCATGATTGTTGTAACGGGCGGTGCTGGGTTCATTGGTAGTAATATTGTTAAAGGTTTGAATGACCTTGGGCATAAAGATATTTTAGTGGTTGATGATCTAACTGACGGCACTAAATTTTCTAATCTAGCTGATCTAGATATTGCCGATTATATGGACAAAGATGAGTTCATCGCAGCTATTATTAGTCATGAAGATCTTAATATTGAAGTTGTTTTTCATCAAGGTGCCTGTTCGTCAACCACAGAATGGGATGGCAAATTTATGATGGAAAATAACTATGACTATTCTAAAGACTTGTTGCATTACTGTCTCGATTTCAATATTCCATTTTTATATGCTTCATCAGCCGCTACTTATGGTGGGCGCAGTGATAACTTTATTGAAGATCGCTCTTACGAAAAGCCATTAAACGTATATGGATATTCTAAATTCTTATTTGACCAATATGTGAGACAATTACTACCCCAAGCTAATTCGCCTATTTGTGGATTCCGTTATTTTAATGTCTATGGACCACGTGAATCACATAAAGGTAGCATGGCAAGTGTCGCATTTCATCTAAATGAACAAATTAATAAAGGTGAAAAACCAAAACTCTTTGCAGGTAGTGAAAACTTTAAACGTGACTTTATTTATGTTGGTGATGTCGTTGCGGTCAATTTATGGTTCTGGAAAAATAAAATATCAGGAATTTATAACTGTGGAACAGGTCGAGCAGAATCGTTCCAAGCTGTCGCTGATGCGGTTCTTACTTACCATAAAAAAGATGAAATTGATTATATCCCCTTTCCTGAACACCTAAAAGGACGGTATCAAAGCTATACCCAAGCAGATCTGACTAAATTTAGACAAACTAAATGCCCAATTGAATTTAAAAATGTTGCAGAAGGAACTACTGAATATATGAAATGGCTTAATGAACAATAAGATGGAATTGATTAAATGAAAACACTCATTATTGGTCCTTCATGGGTTGGCGATATGATGATGTCGCAAAGCCTGTATCGTACATTAAAACAACTTGATTCTAATAACGAAATTGATGTTTTAGCGCCGGCTTGGTGTCGAGCGCTATTAAATAAAATGCCAGAAGTGAATCAAGCAATTGCAATGCCATTAGGCCATGGTGAGTTTGCTTTAAAAAAACGTCATGAAATAGGTAAATCACTGCGTGATAACCATTATGATCAGGCTATTGTATTACCTAATTCATTCAAATCAGCATTGATTCCATTTTTTGCCAAAATTCCTAAACGTACAGGTTGGAAAGGCGAGATGCGTTATGGTTTATTAAATGATCTTCGTAAACTTGATAAGCAAGCATTTCCGTTGATGGTTGAACGCTATATTGCTCTTGCTTATCCTGATAGACAGATTCATTCGGCTTCCGATTTACCACAACCACTACTATGGCCAAAACTCAATGTCGAACAAGATGAAATAACCCAAGCTCTTTCAACTTTTACTATAACACAAGATGAACCATTAATTGGCTTTTGTCCTGGTGCTGAATTTGGCCCTGCAAAACGCTGGCCCGATTATCATTACGCGGCACTTGCTGATATGCTAGTTAAACAGCACGCTAAAATTATTATTTTTGGGTCCCAAAATGATCGTGAAGTAGGAGAAAAAATTATTGCTAAAATGATACATCGCGATAAATGTATCAATCTAGCAGGTCAAACACAATTAGAACAAGCTGTTAACCTAATTGCTGCTTGTAAAGCCATTGTGACTAATGACTCTGGACTAATGCATGTTGCAGCAGCTTTAGACAGACCACTGGTTGCTCTTTATGGGCCAAGTAGTCCAGATTTTACCCCTCCACTATCAGATAAAGCTGAAGTTATTCGTTTAATTACCGGATACCACCGTGTTCGTAAAGGCGATGCAGAACAAGGTTACCATCAAAGCCTGATCGATATTAAACCCGATATTGTTTTCGAAACCTTGATGAAACTCATCATGCGCTGTAAGAAGAGTAATGAATAATGAGAGTATTAATGGTTAAAACATCATCCATGGGGGATGTACTTCATTCTTTACCAGCATTAACTGATGCTGCTAACAATTTACCAAATATATCCTTTGATTGGGTAGTAGAAGAAAATTTTGCCCAAATACCTAGTTGGCACTTTGCTGTAAACCAAGTGATACCGGTTGCAATAAGACGCTGGCGAAAAAATTGGTTCGCTAAAGCAATTCGTCAAGAGCGCCATGATTTTATTGATACCTTAAGACGACAACATTATGATGTGATTATTGATGCACAAGGACTCATTAAAAGTGCGTTTCTTATTACTCGTAAAGCACGGGGTATTAAACACGGTTTGGATCGCAAAAGTATCAAAGAACCAATTGCTAGTTGGTTTTATGATGTAAAACACAATGTACCTAAACAAATGCATGCTATTGAACGCGTTAGATTACTGTTTGCAAAAAGCCTACAATATAAATTACCTGATTCAATGGGTGATTATGCAATTGCGCGTCACTTTTTATCTTCATTACCTATCGATAATCAGCAATATCTGATTTTTTTACACGCAACAACACGAGATGAAAAGCACTGGAGTGAAGATGCTTGGCGGAAATTAATTAAATTAGTTGAGCCGACTGGGTTAAAAATAAAATTACCTTGGGGAGCACCACATGAGCAAGCACGAGCAATTCGTCTAGCACAAGGATTCCAACACGTAGAGGTACTTCCCAAACTTTCACTTTCTGATATAGCAACCGTTATTGCGGGAGCAAAAGCCGTTGTTTCGGTAGATACTGGTTTAAGTCATCTAACCGCTGCACTAGATCGTCCGAATTTTACTTTATTTGGCAAAACCGATCCAAAATTAATTGGTGGCTATGGAAAAAATCAATTTAGCATTATCTCAAATGAAAAATGTATGCAAACCATTCAAGCCGAGCAAGTTTACAAACAATTAGCTGGCTTTTTATAAGTGAAATAAAAAAATGAATTTAATGAATAAATATAGCGATCTTATTTATGAAAAATACGCACAAATTGGCAGTAATGATCTCGGTTATATTGATGATGCCTTAGGTGCTGTTATGCAAGTATTAGACGAAGTTGTTCGTAACGAAAATGTCCCACAAGAACTAAAAGATAAAGCCGCTTATGCAGCGGCTAATTTACTGATCAGCGACTTTGATGTTAAATAGTGGTTGGTAAATTAATAATAAAACGGGTTGATTGCTCATCAGACTCAGCGTAAATTGAACCTTTATGTGTTTCAATAATGGATTTGACGATAGCAAGCCCTATTCCTGTGCCCGAACTATCATTACGATGACGTGATTCGTCAACTCGGTAAAACCGATCAAAAAGGTGTGGCAAGTGTTTACTGTCAACTTTTTTACCTGGATTAGAAATAATAATTCGAATGCGCTTTTCACTTACTTGACTTAAAGTTATAGTAATTGTTTGATTTTCAGGTGTATAACGGATTGCATTGGATAAAATATTACTGATTGCCCTACTTAACATCATCTTATCACCTTGAATATGAGAACAATTACCTTCAAGATTAATAGCAATATTCTTCTCATCGGTAAGTGGTTCAAAATATTCATACATCATTGTGATCAAGCTATGTAAGTCAATATCAATTAAATTAGGCACCAATTGATGATTATCTGCTTGTGCTAAAAATAACATATCAGAAATCATCTGTGACATTTTTTCGTATTCTTCTAAATTAGAATATAAAATCTCACGATATTCCTTAGTCGTTCTGGCATTACTCAGTACTATTTGCGTTTGAGTTGTTAGATTGGTAATAGGCGTTCTTATCTCATGGGCAATATCTGCTGTAAAATTACGTTGTCGTTGAAATACATCCTCTATCCGACTAAGCATATCATTGAATGCTTTCACTAAACTAACATATTTAATTGGCACTAAAGAAGTAGGAATGCGGTAATTCAGATTTTTAAAATTAATTTTTTCGATCTTTTTAATCAATCGATTAATTGGTTTTTGGGTAAAATAGACACTAACAAAAGAACCAATTAAAGCCAAAATACAAGCAATAGCAATAAGCAATCCTAAACCATCGTGTAATCGCCGAATGAATTCAATATGTAAATCACGACCAACAGCAACTATGGTTGTATATTGTCTACCATTTTCAATAA
Organism: Gilliamella sp. Gris1-4; assembly: GCF_001690335.1. Classification (NCBI taxonomy): domain Bacteria; kingdom Pseudomonadati; phylum Pseudomonadota; class Gammaproteobacteria; order Orbales; family Orbaceae; genus Gilliamella; species Gilliamella sp. Gris1-4. The sequence continues at coordinate 21,901 of NZ_LZHA01000014.1, forward strand.
CAACTCGTGAGGCAGCAACTCGATATGAGGCTTTATCTTGATTCCAAATAGCAGTACTGTGATTTGTAATAATGGTATCAAAATCAATATGATTTTTAGCAACCGTTAGATTAGGTCCACGGGTTCGATAAACAATTTTACCGTTTTCATCAATAACATAAACGAATAGACGATGATGTCCAGTCAAAATTAATAATAAATTTTGAATAAATTCATCACGATTCTCATCTGGAGAATAATAAACAAGTTCACGTTCTATAGAATCAATAACCGAATTAAGTTCAGATACATTTTGTTGAATTGAAATTTTTTCAAAAGAACGCTCAATAAAAAAACTAAAACAATAAAGTAAGCCACAAGTTAATAAACAAACAATAAGAGGCAAACGAAACGAAATTAATTTATTCTGCTTCATCCAAGACATCTAACTTATACCCCATTCCACGGACTGTATGAATTAATTTTGGCTCAAAATCAGCATCGATTTTATTACGCAATCTTCGAATTGCAACATCAATCACATTTGTATCACTATCGAAATTCATATCCCAAACTTGAGATGCAATTAATGATCTAGGTAATACTTCACCAGGATAACGTAAAAAATATTCTAATAACAAAAATTCTTTATTGGTTAAATCAATGCGTTTATCTCCACGTGTTACCATACGTTTAGGAAGGTCCATGATCAAATCCGCAATACTCAATTGAGAATTATTGACTTGAGGGACATTACGTCGAAGCATAGATTTAACTCGAGCCAATAATTCAGCAAACGAGAAAGGTTTTACTAGGTAATCATCTGCACCTAAGTTAAAGCCTTTAACTTTATCCTCCACACTCCCCATAGCGGTAAGAAACATGATTGGGGTCTCTTTGCCTGCTTCTCGCAGTGACTGAACAATTTTCCAACCAACTATATCAGGCAACATAACATCTAAAATAATTAGATCATAATCTTCTGTCATGGCTCTATGATAACCATCAAGACCATTATTTGTTAAATCAACAACAAATCCAGATTCAACTAAACCTTGGCGAAGATACTCACCTGTTTTTTGCTCATCTTCAACTACTAACAATTTCATATTTGAATACTTCCTTTGTTATTTGTCTGGTTGTCGTAATTGCATAATACAGCTATAGAATAAATGATAAACACCAAACCAATCATGATGGTTTAATGACTATTTTGTAATTATGATGTCATTAATTAGTTGGTTTATCTTTGTTATAGTAGCTACACAATGATTCATGAGGCTAGACATTATTGTTTCATTGTTTTATTTCCTTTCATCCATTCCTTGCAATTTAATGCAGCCCTAGTTTATCTAGGGTTTTTTTGTTATAGGTCGATGCAAGCTTACATTCACCCGAAACAACAATTAGTTAGGCATAAATTGAATATATTTTAACAAAAATACTCCACATTGAATATTACTTCCTATTACTTTTTACACAATACAATACCTGTTTCGACATGATCTGTATAAGGAAATTGATCGAACATAGCAAAATGTTGAATCGAATGTGTCTTAGTTAATAACTGCAAATTGTCACGCAATGTATTAGGATTACACGAAATATAAATAATTGTTTTGTAAGTTTTTAATATATTAATAGTATTTAAATCCACTCCCCCTCGTGGCGGATCAACAAGTACCGTATCACACTGATAGTCATTCAAATTGATTCCTTTTAAACGATTAAACTCTCGTTCTTTTTTAATTGCACTAGTAAATTCTTCGGCTGACAACCGTACAATATTAAGATTATCGATTTGATTAACTTCTATATTATGCAGAGCTGAATAAACTGATGCTTTAGCTATTTCGGTTGCCAATACTTTGCGAAAATTTTGTGCCAGCGCGATCGAAAAATTACCATTACCACAATAAAACTCAAGTAAATCACCAGATGAATTTTTTGTAACCGATATAGCCCACTGTAGCATTTTAATATTTACTGCCGCATTTGGTTGAGTAAAACTATTTTCAATTTGTCGATAAATAAACGTCTTATCCATTACTGGCAACACTTCATCAACATAATCCACATCAATTGCTATTTTTTGATTACTCGCTCTCCCTACAATATTAGCGATTACTCCATGCTCAGCTAACTGTGCTTTTAATTTTTTTGCTTCTATGATCCATTCATCGCTTAATTTTTTATGATATAAAAGCGTAATTAATAACTGACCACTTAAAGTCGAAAAATAATCAATTTGAAACAGCATATGGCGAAGTAACTGATTATATTGCAATAAAGGTAAAATGGTTTGCATAGCTTGATTAATTAGCTTAGTTGCAATAGGAAATTCATCAATCCGTATTCGCTTTTTTGTTTTTTTATCATACATAATATGATAAAGATCTTCACCATCATGCCAGATTCTAAACTCAGCACGCATACGGTAATGGCTAATAGGTGAACAATGTACTGATAATTCGGGAAGCGAAAAGTCTGACAATAATGCTTTTAAATTATCTACTTTTTTTTTCAACTGTTGATTATAATTATCATTCGAGAAACATTCGGTTATATTCATTATCTGATAGTTATTAAAAGAGTATTATTTAATATAGAAATTTGAGTCAATCGTGTTAAATCACAAAATAATTAAAAATTAATTATTTAAACTAATTTATCTTTAGCACTATAAATAGTCATTATACATGTTATCATAAATAGCCATATATCTTACCACAAACAGCCAACGATGATAAGTTTCGCTTGGATAAAGCATCTAGTTTTAGAAATAAAACTATGTTTTCACTACAATCACTTCTTTACAATTAAGTACTCCATAAAGATTGAATAATACTCCATCACACTTTTATTGATTGTAGTTATAACGATTAACGTTATAATGTGCCCTATAATTTTAGATAAAAAGAACACTATGACAGCACACACTTTTTCTGATTTAGAATTAGATGATATTTTAATTCATAATCTTCAAACACAAAATATAAACACTCCCACCATAATCCAAGCACAAACGATCCCTGTTGCTTTAGATGGCAAAGATATTTTAGGTTCCGCACCAACAGGTACAGGTAAAACGTTGGCTTTTTTAATTCCGTCCGTACAACATTTACTTGATTTTCCACGTCGTAAGCCTGGCCCACCACGAATTTTAATTTTAACGCCAACGCGTGAACTAGCCATGCAAATTGCTGAACAAGCTAAATTATTAACCGAATCAACAAATTTAAGCATTGCAACTATTACAGGTGGCGTTGCCTATATGAATCACGCTGAAGTGTTTAGCAAAAACCAAGATATCGTTATTGCTACAACAGGCCGATTATTACAGTATATAAAAGAAGAGAACTTCGATTGCCGAGCGGTTGAAATGCTTATTTTAGACGAAGCCGATCGCATGTTAGACATGGGTTTTTCCAAAGATGTCGAAACAATTTCAGCGGAAACCCGTTGGCGTAAACAAACCTTATTATTTTCAGCCATACTGGAAGGTGAAGGACTACATAATTTTGCTAGCCGTATTTTGAATGATCCTATCGAAATCAATGCCGAGCCATCACGCAAAGAGCGTAAAAAAATCCTACAATTTTATTATCGTGCTGATGATTTAACTCATAAAGTGGCACTTCTTATTCACTTATTAAAACAAGAAGAATTAAAAAAAACAATTGTATTTGTTCGTAAACGCGAACGTGTCCATGAATTAGTTAGCCTACTGCATCAAGCTGGTATCCATAGTTGTTATTTAGAAGGTGAGATGGTACAAGCCAAACGAAACGAAGCAATAAAGAGAATCAGCAATAACACTGTCAATGTGCTTGTTGCAACCGATGTTGCTGCACGAGGTATTGATATTGACAATATTACTCATGTTATTAATTTTGATGCACCAAAAACGGCTGATGTCTATTTACATAGAATTGGGCGCACCGCACGCGCGGGCAAAAAAGGAACAGCAATTATGCTAGTCGAGGCGCATGATAATGAATTACTGCAAAAAATTGAGCGCTATATTAAAGAACCAATCAAACTAAGAACGATTGATGAATTACGTCCTAAAACTAAAGCGCCAAAACCAGTAACCAAGAAAAAACCATCACAAAAGGCAAAACAAAAAAATGTAAATAAAAAGCAAGAACAAGCAAAAAAGAAAAAAGTAAAACAACGCTATCGAGATACTAAAAATAAAGGTAAACCCAAAATCAATAATTAATACCGAACAATAATTGCAACTCAATAGTTTAAACTTATGATACTAATCGTTTATAACAACTTTGACAATGGATTTTAATTGTTATAATGCTACGCACAATGAGTTGCAGTTAATTTTTAAGGAGAAACACTATGACACTAGTCACTCGCAAAGCACCAGATTTTACATCAGCAGCTGTTTTAGGTACTGGTGAAATTGTAGACAATTTCAATTTATTAAAACACATCAATGGTAAGTATGCCGTTGTATTCTTCTGGCCAATGGACTTCACATTTGTTTGCCCATCTGAAATCATTGCATTTGATCACCGTCTAGAAGAATTCAAAAAACGTGGTGTTGAAGTAATTGGTGTTTCAATGGACTCTGAATATGTACATAATGCATGGCGCAATACTCCACAAGATAAAGGTGGTATTGGTGAAGTTAAATTCCCAATTGTTGCAGATATCAAACACTCGATTATGCAATCTTATGGTATTGAACATCCTGAAGCTGGTGTTGCACTGCGTGCTTCATTCTTTATCGACAAATCAGGAATTGTGCGCCACGAAACAATTAATGACTTACCAATTGGACGTAACATTGACGAAATGATTCGTATTGTAGATGCGTTCCAATTCCATGAAGAACATGGTGAAGTTTGCCCTGCTCAATGGACAAAAGGTAAAAAAGGCATGCAAGCAAATCCAAATGGCGTTGCTAGTTTCTTAAAACAACATGCTGATGAAATTTAATTTAGTATAATTTCTTTTTTATTCATTCATATCTTTTTACACTTTACGTTACCGGAGTTAATCTCCGGTTTTTTTTATAAATATAAACACAATTGCTCATAAAGTAGCATGTAAACCTACAACACCAACGATAATAATGGTGAGACCAAATATACGAGGAAAATTCTTAGGTTCATTAAATAACAGCATATTGGCTAACACCGCACCCGAAGTACCAAGACCGACCCAAACAGGATACACAACACTCAATTCAAGATAATGGAGTGAAAAATAGAAAAGCACGAAAGAGATAAAAAAACCTCCCCAATACAAAGTCAGTCTAAACAGATTTTTTTGCTGAGCATATAATTTAAGGCCTATAGCACCAATTACTTCGAAAACTGATGCAATTAAGATTAACAGCCATCCCATGATTAAATTGTCCTTATGATAATATCAACCGTCAGCACGTTTTAGTTGTACAACACCAATAATAATTATCGCCACAAAAAAAAGTTGAATTAACTTAATTTCTTTATTAAAAAGTAAGATATCAATCACCGTTGCTCCGACGGCACCAACACCCGAAAATATGGCATAAACCGTACCTGTAGGTATTGTTTTACAAGCATTGGTTAAAAACGTAAAATCAATAATAATGAGCGTAACAATAATAATCCATTGCCAAAGCTCGGTTGCGATGCTAAATCCTAAAATCCAACATATTTCAAAAAAGCAGGTTAGCACCACAAATGCCCACTCTTTATTCATGCTAAACATATAGCTACCTCGTTTTATGCTACTTTATTTTATGTCGTAATCAATTTTCTGCTGCAATGTGTTTAAGTATAATGCTTGATTATGCTCTATTGTCTAAAAGCAACGACAAGACAAAAGATGGTTCGCAAATAGAATTTGCCGCCAAAAGATATCAATTGTTATATGGTTCTATTCATTAAACCAAAACGCCTAACGTTTACGAAACATCATTACAATTTTTATTATTATTTTTCAAATAAGTAGATAATTCTATAATGAAGATATATAAATGGCAAGGACAAAATTACACAACTCAATGTTAGAAAGTTTATACAAGCTAACCAATTCACCTTTATATAGTACTTTATTATGCAAGATATAATAAAGACTTGTGATTTATTAGAAAAAAATAAAAAAAGTTATATCTTTTTCAATTTGACATCAAATCGTTATAAAATGCTAAAAAAGCACTTTTTGAGCATTTTTAACTAAACAGTACAAGAAACATTTGTACTTATAAATATCTATTTTTTAAACATTAGGAAAAAGGAAAGTAGCATGTCAAAAAAGACAGACAATGAATTTAAAGTCGGTATAAAAGCCTATGTATCGCTAGTAGTAGCAATCTTATTTTTTTCAGGCTTATTTTTTAATGTAGAAGGTAAAGAATGGTTAGGAGCATTTGATTTTACTAGCTTAAGCGGTAAATTTGGCACTATGCTACATCCTGATAAAAACACTTTTGTGGGGGAAGGAGGTAACAGTGCTAGAGCTGGATTTATTTTCGCCTTATCACTTATACCTACGGTTATGTTAGCGCTAGGCGTGTTAGAAATATTTACCCATTACGGTACCATTCGTGCTGCACACAAATTATTAACACCATTGTTAAAACCAATTTTAGGTGTACCAGGTAAAACAGGACTTGCATTAATTACCGATCTACAAAGCACTGATGCTGGTGCTGTATTAACTAAAGAGTTATATGACGAAAAGCAAATTACTAAAAAAGACCTTATAATTATTAGTGCTTGGCAATATTCTGGTGCGGGTTTAATTAATAACTACTTCTCGATTGGTTCGGCATTATTTGCCTCAATGACTGTAGCTATTTTTATTCCTCTTGTCGTCATGTTAGTGCTTAAATTTGTAGGCGCAATAATGGTTCGCTTAGTATTAAATACAATTTATAAAAAGGATTTTATCAATGAGTAATTTGCAAAAACAAACTAATAACCCTTTAGATATTTTTGTAATTGGTGCCCGCAAAGGATTCAACATTGCTATTAATAATTTAATGCCCAATATTTTAATGGCATTTGTAATTACCGAAATACTAAAACGTTTAGGTATAATGCAATTAATAGGAACTTATTGTGCTCCAGTAATGGAGATTTTTGGTCTACCTGGCGAAGCAATTACCGTATTACTAACTGCATGGCTATCGGCATCAGCAGGTACAGGCGTTGCAGTTAACTTATTTACCGCAGGAACAATCAATCCAACAGCAATAACCATATTAGCCCCTGCTATTTTCTTAATGGGCTCACAATTACAGTATATGGGACGATTATTAGGTGTTGCCGATGTACCCAAAAAATACTGGCCACTACTCATGTTAACTAGTATTTTCAATGCATTAGTTTCAATGATTATTATGCGATTTTTTGTTTAATAAAGGAGATAAGCATGTCTAACGTATTAGAACATTATCAGTATTTACATCAAATTCCAGAATTGGGATTTGAAGAACACAAAACATCGGCATATATTGCACTGCAACTTGAACAAGCAGGCTATGAAGTAACTCGCAACATCAATAACACAACAGGAATTGTTGCGCAATACGATAGTGGTAAACCAGGCCCTGTACTCGCTTTACGGGCAGATATGGATGCTCTAGGGCATATCATTGACGGCGAACCTTGTGCAAGACATACCTGCGGTCATGATGGCCATTCATCAATATTATTAACCTCGGCACAAGAGTTAATAAAAGAAGGCAACATCAAAAAAGGTCGATTGAAACTCATCTTCCAACCTGCCGAAGAACTTGGAACAGGTGCTTTAGCTATGATTGAAGGAGGAGCAATTGACGATGTTGATATGATTATCGGTTTACATTTGCGCCCTAAAGATGAATGCCCCAAAGGCTTTGCATCAGCGGCAATGTACTATTCAGCATCTACCACGGTTGAAGTAAATATTCATGGTATCCCAGCACATGGTGCTCGACCTCATTTAGGCGTTAATGCCCTTGATGCAGCAACGCTGGCCATTCAAGCAGTTAACACCATTCACCTTGCACCAAGCTTAACCTATAGCGTTAAAGCAACACGTTGCATTTGTGATGCTGGAGTCACCAATGCTATTCCATCTGAAGCATATGTATGCTGGGATCTAAGAGCGCCAACTAACCCAGCTATGGATGAACTAAAAGCCAAAACGTTAAATGCGATAAAACTCAGTATTGAATCTATCGGTGCGAAAGCGGATATCAATGTCACTAAAGAAATTCCAGCTGCGGAAATTGATAATGATGTTACAAAAATTATTGCCGAAGCCATTGTGGATGTACTTGGCAACGAGGGGCTAAAAGAGCCTATTTTCACCCCGGGTGGAGAAGACTTTTTCAATTATCCTTGTGAACGTAATGTCAAAGCTGGTTTTTGGGGATTAGGAGCTGATCTAACACCAGGATTACATCATCCTGAAATGAAGTTTGACACTTCAGCATTAGAAAATGGAGTCAAAATAACCAAAGCTTGTGCATTAAAAGTACTTGGCTAATTTCCACCCTATCCGCCGATACTTTACTTCGGCGGAAGATGATTTAAATCACAAACAAAAGCTCTTCCCCTACCTTGTATAATACTGTTGATAAGCAATTAACATTTTTAAGTTAGGATCTTCACTTCAATGGCAAATGATTACGATATTCAACAATATCTTCAATAGTCACAACAGGCATATGATACTGTTTAGCAAATTTAACAACCTCAGGCGCTCTTGCCATAGTACCATTGTCGTTGGTTAACTCGCATAGTACTGCAGCAGGCTTTAAACCCGCTAATGTTACTAAATCAATAGATGCTTCAGTATGACCTCGGCGAACTAATACGCCCCCCTCTTTAGCAACTAAAGGGAACACATGTCCTGGATGATTAAGATCACTTGGTTTGGCGTTATCATTCACAGCAGCCTTAATAGTCGTAACGCGATCAGCAGCTGATACACCTGTTGTAACTCCATTAGCCGCTTCAATTGAAATGGTAAACGCTGTATTATTTTTACTAGTATTATTTTCTACCATCATAGGCAAATTTAACTCATCACAGTATTTTTTAGGCAAACATAAACAAACAATACCACTGCCGTAACGAATGGTTAGAGCCATTTGTTCAATGGTAATGGACTCGGCAGCCCAAATAATATCACCTTCATTTTCGCGATCTTCATCATCTAAAACTAGTACACCTTGACCGGCTTTAATAGAAGCAATTGCTTTTTTAACACGTTCAATGGGCGTTCCAAATTCATTTAAATTAAACTGATTCATGGTAAATACCTATATTTTTATTAACTCATTTATTTCATTATTTATCTAATTAAAATCAAATGGCTATTTGCTATCTAATCAATTAAGTATAAATAAAATACCAGAATCAGGGCAGTGCTTGACCAGCATGACTTTGCCTTTCAGCAAATATTGGAAAGATAAGCAACTCTCTTTTATCCAGACTTTTACTGTCGGCTTTGGAATTTCACCAAATCTGCTTGTCCTTAATCTATCAAAATCTAACTGAGCAATAAAACAACTACCACAGTTAACAAAATAAATTAAGCGCTCGTGGGCTATACCACCGGTGGGGACTTACACCCCGCCCTGAGAATTTTGCCAAAAAATTGACGAATCACACTATAATACAAAATGATAAAAAAGACACGGAGTTTTAAAACGAAATATTGCCGCAAACAGCGGCAATAATAGAAAGAGCAGAGTTTAATTAATGCCTACGAGTTTCACTTATGCGACGCCGTTCGGCTTTACGCATCCATAGCCACGAAATAAAGCCAATAATACCAACAATTAGCAATATAATTGTTGCTAAAGCATTAACCTGAGGATCAACCCCTAAACGTACTTTTGAAAATATCAATTTAGGTAACGTCATAGCACCTGGTCCAGTCACAAAGTTAGCAATAACCACATCATCAAGTGACAATGTAAATGCTAAAAGCCAACCTGACACTAATGCTGGTGCGATCATTGGTAATGTAATGATAAAAAATACCTTTAAAGGATTTGCACCAAGATCTAATGCAGCTTCTTCAATTGACTTATCTAATTCACGCAACCTAGCACTAATTACCACAGTCACATAAGCTGTACAAAATGTAGCATGAGCCATCCAAATAGTTATAGCGCCACGGTCTTTTGGCCAACCAAGTACCTGTCCCATTCCCACAAATAACAACAGCAAAGCCAAACCAGTAATAACATCTGGCATAACTAGCGGTGCTGTAGTCATAAACGAAAATAAATTAGAGCCTCGGAATCCTCTAAAACGAATGATAGCATAAGCCGCTAATGTACCAAGCACAACAGCAAAAGTTGCAGCACCTGCAGCAATAGACAAACTTAGCCCAACAGCTTTAAGTAATGTTTCGTTATTAATTAACTCAAAATACCATTTGACCGAAAAATCAGCCCAAACTGTCACCAAACGCGAACTATTAAACGAATAAACAATCAAAATAATCATTGGGATATATAAAAACGAAAATACCACCAAAAAGATAAGTCCTTTCAAACACCGGAATAGCAATGCAATGGTAACTAAAACGGTAATAATGAAACTAAAAACAAAACAGCTATAATAAAAGCTCCATTCACCCAAAAGCGATAATCCCGATGATGAAATCAAAACACTCAATAAAATCGCACCGAGCAATGACGAGATAAAAACAATCAAAGCCGATCGCATAATAACGGGCAAATCGTTCATCTATTTACCTCCCATTTGTCGATTTTGAAATTTATTGAAATAATAAATAGGTACAATCAATATCATCAACATCACACTAGCTACAGCCGAGGCAGCTGGCCAGTCATGATTATTAAAGAACTCAGTCCAAAGCTGTGTACCAATCATAATTCCTTCGGAAGGGCCTAATAATTCGGGGATCACGTACTCACCTACAGCAGGAATAAACACTAACATCCCCCCAGCAATCACCCCATTTTTGGTTAAAGGTACAATGATCTTAAAAAATGTTTTTATCGGTTTACAACCTAAGTCTAATGCTGCTTCGATTAACGTTGAATCGACCTTACTTAACGACGTATAAATTGGCAATACCACAAATGGTAAATAAGAATAGACAATACCAATATATACAGCAAAGTAGGTTTTCATAATAATCAAAGGCTGATCAATAACCCCTAACCACATTAAAAAATGATTTAATAAACCATTAGGATTCAAAATGCCAATCCACGCATAAACACGAATTAAAAACGATGTCCATGAAGGTAAAATGATTAACAACAATAAAATATTACGGGTTGACTGTTTGCATTGAGAAATAGCCCAAGCCAATGGATAACCAATTAAAATACAAAGCACGGTTGAAATCGCAGCAATCTTAAGTGATTGCAAATACGAATCAATATAAATCGTATCGCTAATTAGATTTAAATAATTGCCAAAATTTAACGTAATATTAAGTAAACCATCGTCATAACTTAACAAATCAGTATAAGGTGGTACAGCTAAAGCAATTTCAGAAAAACTGATCCTAAATACAATTAAAAATGGTAACAAAAACAGTAATAGCATCCATAAATAAGGGATCGCAATTACGGTTAACCGTCCATAAAGAGTCATTAAATCCGAATCATCTCGTTGTTGACGCAATTTTTTATATGTATAAAAAATTACAACTAACCCTGCTGGAATAAATAAAATACTGCCAGCAATAATAAGCCGATAAGCAAATTTAGACGGCCTATAATGCGCTAAAAAACAACCAAAGCATGACAATAAAAAGCTCAATGTCATTGCGGTAAATAGCGCATCTAAAAATAAATTGTCAAATGCACCTGTTGTTACAAAACGCCAATAAACATTGAGCAACACAAATGCATTTAACAACAATCCCAATACAATGGATCGCATTATGATATCCTCTTTTGTTTATTCAGTAAGCACAACACAACTGTCAACTTCCCAGCTTAAGTTAACTATATCACCCCAAGTTGGCATTCCTTTACGATAACGATGCTCATTTTGCAATTGTGCAATAATAATTTGCCCACTTGGCAATTTGACATGATAAATCGATAAATCCCCAAGATAAGCGATTTCAACAACTTCACCTGTAGCACAGTTATAGCCATCTTCAGGTAATTGTTCACATAATTGAATTTTTTCTGGGCGCAGAGCAACTTTAATCGGCACACCTTCCACCGCTGGAGAATCATAATCCACTTTAAATGGATGTTTAATAGTAGGACAACTCAAAATCAAACCATCTTCTAACGTATCTTGCAAGATACCGTCAAAGATATTAACCGAACCGATAAACTCAGCGCTATAACGGCTATTTGGATGTTCATAAATTTCTTCTGGCTCACCAATTTGCACAAATTGACCTTTATTCATAATAGCAATACGACCAGCCATAGTCATAGCTTCTTCTTGATCATGGGTAACCATAACGCAAGTTGCACCCACTTGTTCTAAAATGCTCACCACTTCAAGTTGCATTCGATCTCGAAGTTGTTTATCAAGTGCACCCATTGGCTCATCAAGTAACAATAATTTTGGTCGTTTGGCTAAGCTTCTTGCTAAAGCTACACGTTGGCGCTGACCACCTGATAATTGGTGTGGTTTACGTTTACCAAATTGCTCCATATGTACAAGTGCTAACATCTCTTCAACGCGATGTTTAATTTCGCTATTGCTTAATTTATCTTGTTTTAAGCCAAAGGCAATATTTTGTTCAACCGTCATGTGAGGAAATAAAGCATACGATTGGAACATCATATTAATAGGACGATTATAAGGCGGAACCTGTGATAAATCTTTTCCATCTAAAATGATTTGCCCCGAAGTCGGTTGCTCAAAACCAGCTAGCATACGCAATAATGTTGATTTACCACTTCCAGATGCGCCTAATAATGCAAAGATTTCACCTTTATATATAGTCAAATTTACATCATCAACGGCATAATAATCATCATTAAAAACTTTTGTTAAATTTTTGATCTCCAATAAAGGAGTTATCATCTTTTTTTTAGGCTGTACCTGATTTGTTGTTTTATCGTTCACTCTTTTTTCCTCATAACAACAAGCCAAAAAAAACGAGACGGAAAGACTCATAGCCTCTCCGTCTTGGATTATTAGTTAAGACTCGATATACAAAATATCGCTTATTTACCAGTTTTGAGCTTAGTCCACGTACGGGTAATTACACGCTCAAGTTTTGGATCTTTAACTTTTAAAGTGAATAGTTTTTTCATCACTTCTGGTTTTGGATAAACTGCTGGATCATTTTTCACTTCTGGTTTTACAAAATTTTCATTAGCAACCTGATTAGCGCTAGCAAAGTTAACATCGTTAGTAACTTGCGCTGCAATTTCTGGTTTCATAACAAAGTTTAAAAACTCATGAGCTTCATCCGGGTTTGCTGAATCTTTTGGAATAGCAAAGGTATCAAAAAAGACTAAAGCGCCTTCTTTTGGTATTTGATAACCAACATGCACACCATTATTTGCTTCGTTAGCTCTATCTCGTGATTGTAAAATATCGCCAGACCAACCCAAAATCACACAAATATCACCATTAGCTAGATCGGTAATATATTGTGAAGAGTGAAAGTAACGAATATTTGGACGAACTTTTTCTAACAACTCATAGGCAGCACCAGTATAATCCTTGGCATCTGTACTATTTGGATCTTTACCTAAATATTGAAGAGCACTAGCAAAAATTTCGGTAGGCGCATCTAAAAATGCCACACCACAATCTTTTAGTTTTTCCATATTTTCTGGTTTAAACACTAAATCCCAGCTATCCACTGGTGCATTATCACCTAGACGCTCTTTAACTTTATCAATGTTATAACCAATACCTGTTGTCATCCACACATAAGGGATAGCATATTTATTATCAGGATCATGTGTTGCCATTAATTTCATTAGATTAGGATCTAAGTTTTTCCAATTAGGCAATTTACTTTTATCTAATGGAAGATAGATATCAGATTTAATTTGTCTAGCTAAAAAGCTATCTGAAGGCGAAACCACATCAAAGCCAGAATGACCTGCCATTAATTTACCTTCAAGAGCTTCGTTAGAATCATAAACATCATAAACCAGTTTAATACCAGTCGATTTTTCAAAATCCGAAATCGTATTAGAACCAATTTGTCCTGCCCAATTGTAAAAATGTACGACACGATCTTTAGCTATAGCAGATTGAGATAACGCTAGTGAAACACCAGCCACGATTGAAAGAATTGTTTTACGTTGAGTAAACATGCTCACCACTTCTCCTCTAGTTGTAGGGATATTACATGTTAGACACAAGCCCATTGCAAAGACACAACGGACCCCCAAATTTTACTATCGACATTGTTAACAATAACCAAAATTATCAAAATAACAACCGTCTAGCGAAACCGAGGTAATCAGGCAATCACAAGTCATTAATAAAACAAATGAACTAGTAGAGCTAACCTTGCATTACGAGGGATAAAATACCTTTTTTTTTTAAGATGTCCACTTAAAAAATCAAATATTGAAAGTTTAAAGATTGAGTGGTTGTATTTTAACCACTCAGGGAATAAGGAACAACCAATTAACAATTAGATAATAAAATTATTCAGCACTTGCTTGCATAGTTTTAGCATTTGGCTGCCAAACACGATATTTAACTTGCAAATCGTTCGGGACATAAAAAACTAATGGCAATTGGCTGTTATAGCTAAACAAACCTAAATTATGATTGATTGTCACAAATTGATTTTTATTAGTACCTTCAGGGCAAGCCATTAATGTTGAAATGTTACCAATAGACTTTTCAACTACGTAATAAGAGTATCCCCAACCTTTGAGTTCTTCTTGTTTAACAACACCACCTATATTTTGCAAATTACAATCAACATTCATTTCTTTACCAATGATCACCTCAACTTTCGTATTACTTTCATCTACGATAGTTGGTAAATGGATAGCATAACGCGTAAAGCCGACTTGAGCAGCTGGGAATGGTGCTATATCATTGACATTTTGTACAACAGGTTGCTTTTTTGGTGAATTTGCACATGCTGTTAATGCTACACCTAATAATGTTAATAACAATAATTTTTTCATTTTTAATCTCCATTAACTAATTAATCATAAACACCATCATATTAATTTTCAGCGATAATGCGTATAATAACACTAACTAGATTAATAAATATGGTGTAAAAATGCCAGCAGAAAAAAACACTACCGATTTACTCAAGTTGATTTTAAACCTGTTAATTATTGGTTTACTAATCATTATTACCTATCGTGTTGTTGAAGTTTTTTTATTTGGATTCTTCTGGGCTGTTATGGTGGTGATTGCCACTTGGCCATTGATGATAAAAATCCAACAAAAACTGTTTAACAAACGCTGGCTATCACTACTGGTAATGGCACTAATATTGGCCTTTGTTTGCATTATACCTTTCATATTGATTATTAGCTCGGTAGCACAAAATGGTCACCATCTTATTGAATGGGCCAAAACACTTTCTCATCAAAAACTACCAACACTTGATTGGCTTGAAAGCGTACCAGCCTTTGGTCCTGAACTACATCAAAAATGGTTAAACTTAATACAGACTGATGGTTCTGACTTAGTTTCAAGCATACAACCTTATATTGGTACTATGATAGGTTGGCTACTTGAGCAAGCCACCAATATTGGTATATTCATCTTTCATGCGGGTGTGATGATTATTTTTAGTCTATTACTCTTTTTAAAAGGCGAAAGTATCACCAAATACGTATATCTACTAGCTAACCGATTATCAAAACAGTATGGCAAAGTTACCGTCACTTTAGCGGGGCAATCCATTCGGGCAGTAGCACTTGGTGTTGTGGTTACCGCCATCACCTTAGCCTTGATTGGTGGGTTAAGTTTTATAATAACGGACATGCCTTTACCGGGAGTACTAACACTAATATTATTTATTTGCTGTGTTGCACAAATTGGTCCCGTGGTTGTAATGCTGGGATGCATCTTCTGGCAATTTTGGGCAGGTAACACCATTGCTGGTATTGTATTAATTGTTGTGGCAATTATTTTAACCACCTTAGATAGCGTAATGCGAGCTTATCTAATAAAAAAAGGTGCCAACTTACCGTTTTTACTTATATTATTTGGTGTTATTGGAGGTTTACTTGGCTTTGGTATAATGGGATTATTTATTGGTCCAGTCGTACTAGCTTTAACTTATAAAATAATTCAAACATGGGTTGATGAACAATCATAAACAATTTATTATCACCCAGTAGGAAGCATAAGAGCATAAAAAGTTGCTAAAGACATTACTCGACTTAAAGCAACTCAGCTACAATGCATACAAATTAAAAGGAGTGTTATTTTTACTGGCTTAACTTATATTACATTTGGAAACAAGTTTCTAGTGTAACTTGACAGTTATAATAACAAATAAATCATGCGAATACCATTTATAAAATACAATCACCAAAAACACCTTGACGAATTAGATAAAATTCAGCAAGATGCCGAGCAATATCATATCTGCTATAACCCCAAAGCATATCGACTGGCTTTAATTGAAAATATCAAAAAAGCCCAATACCGAATCTATATAGTTGCACTCTATCTAGAGCAAGATGAAGCAGGACAAGAAATTCTTAACGAACTGTACCAAATCAAAGAGCAACGTCCTAATTTAGATATTAAAATATTTGTTGATTGGCACCGTGCTCAGCGTGGAAGAATTGGTGAGGACAAAGCCCATACCAATGCTAATTATTATTACCAACTAAAACAGCAACATCCTGATATTGACATTCCCATATATGGTGTACCAGTTAATCGCCGTGAAGTATTAGGCGTGCTGCATCTAAAAGGTTTTATTATTGATAACACTGTCATTTACAGTGGTGCTAGCATTAATAATGTCTACTTACACAAACGTGATAAATATCGTTACGACCGTTATCACTTTATTACTAACCCACTATTAGCAGACAGCATGGTGCAGTTTATTCACGACCACTTTTTACCATATCAAGCGTTGCAACTACTTAATATTGGCACTCATAAAACCAGAAAACAAATCAAATCTGAAATAAAGGTGTTACGCCAACATTTAATGGATGCCAATTACCAATATAATGCCAATACCGACAACCAAACATTATCAGTTGCACCAATAATGGGGCTTGGTCGCAATAACACATTAAATAAAATCATCCATCACCTAATCAACATAACCGAACGAAAAATCACCTTTTGCACACCTTACTTTAATTTGCCAGGCATTTTAGTGCGCGATATCATTCGCTTACTTCGTAAAGGTCGTCAAGTTGAACTGATTATTGGTGATAAAGAAGCCAACGATTTTTATATTCCACCAGACCAACCTTTTAACATATCAGGTGGATTACCCTACTTATACGAAATCAATTTAAGAAGCTTTATTGAGCGCCTACAATCTTTTATTGACAAAGAGCAACTCATCATACGCCTGTGGAAGGATGGAGGGCAAACCTATCATCTTAAAGGTATCTGGGTAGATGATAATTGGGTACTTATAACAGGCAACAACCTAAATCCACGCGCGTGGCGGCTTGACCTTGAAAATGGCATATTAGTACACGACCCAAAACAAGAATTAAGTGATAAGTTCAATCAAGAATTAGACACTATCCGTCAAAAAACAACATTGATCACGCATTTTCAACAAATCCAAGCGAGCCAATTTTATCCGAGCCATGTTCATAAATTAATAAAACGGATTAGCCGAATAAAAGTAGATAGAATTATTAAGCGATTGCTATAAAAATTTTTAACTAGGCTTTTACTCAAAACCTAGTTAACTTTTTAATTAAAGCTTTTTTTGACAAATATAGTCTGCCAAATATTCTTATTTAGTAGGCTAACGTTATTGGTTAACTGCTCATTCAAATATTAGAATAAAATGAGCATATTAAACTTGAAGTGTTATGTTGCGTTTTTTACTTTAAAATTGCTTCTGTAGACTATTGATTTTATTAAAGTTTTTATTGTTAGTTAAAATAAGTGATTGTAGAGAATTGTAGACACCTGCATAAAAATTTCATACTTTAGCTACAGAATGGTCTACTTAAGAATACTCATTACCATTTTTTAAGTGATGCTAACTATAATCAACTTGAAAACCAACTTAAAATCATCTTAGAAGATTAGCAGTATATTTCAAAACTATTTCTTTTTCTTCCATGATCGTTATAAAAACCTTGTTCGTGGCGTATTGTGTATGCAATGACGCCACAAATAGATAACGCTTTGCTAGCGCGCTATTCAAGCAATATCAAAAATAACTTGTACTACGGTAATTTGATATGATCAATATATCCTTTCACAATATTGATACTTTTTTCAAAGAGTTGTCTTTCATTTTCATTAAAATCGAGCTTGATCACTTTTTTAATACCATGTTGATCTAAAATTGCAGGAACACCAATTGCAACATTTTTATAGCCATACTCTCCGTCTAAAATACAACTAAGCGCTAATGCTCGATGACTATTAGTGAATATATGTTGGCAAATTTCGGTTATGGTGCTAGCTATTCCATATTCAGTACAGTGCTTACGGTTAGCAATTTCAAAACCCATTTTTCGAGCTTGGGTGCCAATTTGTTCAAAATCGATTTTGTTTTTTTCTAAATCATTAAGATTAATTCCATAAACCGAAGAATGCGACCAAACGGGGAATTGTGAATCACCATGCTCACCAACAATAAAGGCATCAATGCTTTGTGGACCAATATCCATTTTTTCGCCCAATAATCGACGCAAACGTACCGTATCAAGCCATACTCCTGTACCAATCACTCGGTGACGAGGTAAGCCAGATAGTTTCCAGACTTGATATGTAATGGCATCGCAAGGGTTGGTGGCAATTAAAAATATGCCTTTAAAACCATTGTTCATCATATCAGGTACTATGTTGGCAATAATTTTAGAGGTTCCTGCAAGCTCTTCTGCACGGCTTTTTTGAGCGATGCCTGAAGTTACAGTGATAATCGCAATATCAATATCGGCGCAATTGGTCGATTCGCGTAAACTGACTTTAACCATATTTTGCCGATAGGCCGCCGCATCTAGTAAATCTTGTGCATGCCCATAGGCTAATTCTTTATTAAGATCAACAAGTGCAATTTCTTCGCAAATACCTCGGTTAACCAATGTATAAGCCGTTGTTGATCCCACATTACCCACGCCGATAATCATCACTTTTCGCAGTTTCATATTAAGCCTCGCTTTATTAAAAAATAAGGTAAAACAACAAGTGTTTTTTATAGTATAAAGCTAGATTAGTATGATTTAATAAATAATCTTTTCTACTTTAACTATTATTTAAATAGACGGAATTAGCTACTAATTATTTTGGTTTTATATACAATGAATTAAT
The DNA here is from genome assembly GCF_001690335.1 of Gilliamella sp. Gris1-4. Lineage (NCBI taxonomy): Bacteria > Pseudomonadati > Pseudomonadota > Gammaproteobacteria > Orbales > Orbaceae > Gilliamella > Gilliamella sp. Gris1-4. The sequence goes on from NZ_LZHA01000014.1 coordinate 41,271, forward strand.
AACATAGCTATGTCTAAAGTTAATTGAGATCGTGAACTTTAAAAAAAATTGACTTTTACCTTTTTAAATGATAATAATTCTCATTAACATTTAAATTTATTGCTATAAATAATTGGCAATGAAGTGTTACTACTACAAGTAATTAAATTGAAAGATATTTGTTTATGAGTTAAACGCTAGGAGTCGCTAATGAAGTTCAATTTTTTGAAAAATCGTAAAATATTATTAAAGGTTATTTTAACTTCGTTAATTATTTTGACAGGTATGCACGAATCTGCACAAGCGTCAGAAAAGAAATTTAAAGTCGTTACTACCTTTACGGTTATTCAAGATATTGCACAAAATGTAGCTGGTGATGCTGCTATAGTAGAGTCAATTACCAAGGTCGGCGCAGAAATTCATGAATACGACCCCACCCCGCAAGATATTACCAAAGTGCTTTCAGCAGATTTAGTGTTATGGAATGGTCTTAATTTAGAGCTTTGGTTTGAACGCTTTTTTGAAGATGTAAAAGATGTCCCATCCGTTGTTGTGACTGAAGGTATTGAGCCAATGCCAATCCGAGAAGGAAGCTATAAAGGTAACCCTAATCCACATGCTTGGATGTCGCCAACACTAGCCTTAATTTATATTGAAAATATTCGCGCGGCATTTGTTAAATATGATCCTAAAAATACGGCTATTTATAATAGAAATGCTGCTGATTATATTGCTAAAATTAAAGCACTTGATGCACCATTACGTGAACGATTGGCCAAAATCCCTGAGTCAAAACGTTGGTTTGTGACCAGCGAAGGAGCTTTTAGTTATCTAGCTCGTGACTATAATTTGAAAGAAGCTTACCTATGGCCAATAAACGCTGAACAACAAGGCACACCTCAGCAAGTTAGGCAATTAATTGATTTAGTGAGAGCAAATGATATTCCTGTCATTTTTAGTGAGAGTACTATTTCAGATAAACCCGCTAAACAAGTGAGCAAAGAAACCGATATTAAATATGGTGGCGTTTTGTATGTCGATTCGCTTTCAACTAAAAATGGTCCTGTTCCAACTTATATTGATTTGTTAAAAGTGACCGTTGAAACTATTGCTAAAGGATTTGAAAAATAATGACTCAAATTTGCTTGAAAGTTGATGATATCACGGTGACTTATAATAATGGCCATACTGCAATTTATGATGCTAGCTTTAGCTTAAACGGTGGTACTATTTGTGCTTTAGTTGGTATTAATGGTAGTGGCAAGTCAACGTTATTTAAAAGCATTATGGGAATGGTTCATCCAACCCGTGGGCGTGTAACTTTTAATGATTTCTCAGTAAAGCAAGCTTTAAAGCAAAATATCATTGCCTATGTGCCACAAACCGAAGAAGTCGATTGGGATTTTCCAGTTCTGGTGTCGGATGTAGTAATGATGGGGCGATACGGGCATATGTCTTTTTTACGTATTCCAAGCAAAGAAGATAAAAAACAAGTTGATATTGCTCTTGAACGTGTGAACATGCTTGATTTTAAGCATCGTCAAATTGGCGAACTTTCTGGTGGGCAAAAAAAACGAGTATTTTTAGCTCGAGCATTAGCTCAACAAGGTAAAGTGTTGTTGCTAGATGAGCCCTTTACTGGAGTTGATGTTAAAACCGAAAATGCCATTATTGATTTATTGAAAGATCTGCGAGAAGAAGGCCATTTAATTTTAGTTTCAACCCATAACTTAGGTAGTGTTCCTGAATTTTGTGATCAAGTGGTATTAATTAATCAAACTGTACTGGCCTTTGGTCCAACTAAAACAACTTTTACACCGCAAAATTTAATGACCACCTTTGGTGGTGCACTACGTTACCTTAGTTTATCAGGCGAGAAACTGCATGATGACGAAGATCCTCGTAAAGTATCCATATTAACTGACGATGAGCGTGCTGCTATTTTTTATGGCGAAGGTAAGCATGATTCCCCCCATCGAGATTTATTGATTGACCATTACGATAATAAACCCAAGGGGTAACAATAAATGGAACTTTTACTTGAACCATTTACCTACGATTTTATGCTTAAAGCGATTTGGGTAAGTAGTATTGTTGGCGCTGCTTGTGCTTTTTTATCGGCTTTTTTAATGTTAAAAGGTTGGTCACTAATGGGCGATGCGCTATCGCACTCTGTTGTACCTGGTGTTGCTGGTGCGTATGCACTTGGACTACCTTATTCAATTGGAGCATTTTTTACTGGGTTACTAGCGGCACTTGCAATTACGTTGGTTCGTGCCTTTACACGCTTAAAAGAAGACGCCACTATCGGTTTTATTTTTTCAACCTTTTTTGCTGTCGGTTTGTTAATTATTTCGCTCAATCCAACATCTGTTAACGCACAAACTATTATATTTGGTAATATTCTTGGAATTGATGATAGCGATATGTGGCAAGTGCAAATCATTATTTTGGTATCATTTATACTACTTTTCTTTTTTTGGAAGGATTTGTTAGTTGTCTTTTTTGATGAAACTCATGCCAGATCGATTGGATTAAAACCATTAAAACTAAAAATCCTATTTTTTACTATTTTAAGCGCATGTACCGTTGCAGCATTACAAACAGTTGGGGCTATTTTAGTAATAGCTATGGTTGTTACCCCTGGGGCAACCGCTTACTTACTGACTAATCGATTTTCTCGGCTATTGATTATCTCGGTTCTTATTGGCACTGTAACTAGTGCTGTTGGTGCTTGGATTAGCTACTTTTTAAATGGCGAAACTGGTGGCGTTATTGTAACGCTACAAACGCTGATTTTTATTGCCGCATTTTTATTTGCACCAAAGCAAGGACTTATTGCCAATCATCTTCAGATCCGTAAAAGCCGTTTAAATAAAGGGAGAAAGGTATGACCGAGTTTTGGGAATTTATCTACTATCCTCTGACCCTTCCTCTTATTCAGCGAGCAATTTTAGCTGCACTAGCAACTGGTATAGTTTGTGCTTTGCTTTCTTGCTTTTTAGTTTTAAAAGGCTGGTCATTAATGGGGGATGCAATTTCGCATGCGGTTTTACCTGGAATTGTGCTTGCCTATTTAGCAGGTATTCCCATTATAATTGGTGCTTTTGCTTCAGGCCTATTTTGCTCGGTTGCAACAGGTTACATCAAAGAAAACAGCCGATTGAAAGAAGATACCGTAATGGGGATTGTATTTTCGGGTATGTTTGCTTTTGGTTTAGTATTATTTTCAAAAGTAGATACTTCACAGCATTTAAATCATATCCTATTTGGTAGTGTACTTGGCACTAGTTATGACGAGCTTAAAAAGATCATATTTATTGCTACAATTGTATCAATCTTAGTTATTATAAAACGCCGTGATCTTATGCTTTACTGCTTTGATCCTGTACAAGCTAAAGTTGTTGGACTACCAGTTAAACTATTACATTATGGTTTATTAAGTGTGTTAGCTTTAACCATTGTAGGTTCGTTAAAAATAGCGGGGATGATTTTAGTTATTGCTATGCTGATAGCTCCAGGTATAACTGCTTTTTCGTTAACTAAACGTTTTGAATGGATGTTAGTAATTGCTGTGTTAGTTTCTACATTTTCAACGGTGGCGGGCACCTTGATAAGTTATTATGCAGATGCATCAACCAGTGCTTGTATTGTTATTTTGCAAGCAACCATATTTTTATTTGCTCAGGTTTATCAGTTTATTACTAGCAAAAAATTACGCCACTAAAATTATTCTTGTAACTATTGCAAAGAAGCCGTTTTTAGAAATACTTTTTTACAGCTATAAAAAAACAGCGTAATGATATTTTTAAGCCATTTTACGCTGTTATTATTAATTTAATTGTTATTCATCATCCAAATATTTACTATTATCTGCATAATTATCAAAACGTGAAAACTGACCTTGGAATTTTAATCGAACTTTACCAATTGGTCCGTTTCGCTGTTTTCCTAGAATAATTTCAGCAATGCCTTTATGTTCTGAGGCTTCGTTATAAACCTCATCACGATAGATAAACATAATCACATCAGCATCTTGTTCGATAGAGCCTGATTCACGTAAATCAGAGTTAACTGGTCTTTTATCGGCTCGTTGCTCCAAACTACGATTAAGCTGAGATAGTGCAACAACAGGAACTTGTAATTCTTTAGCCAAGGCTTTTAGTGAACGCGATATTTCGGCAATTTCTAAAGTCCGATTTTCAGAAATATTCGGTACACGCATAAGCTGTAAGTAATCAACCATTATCATACTTAAGCCTTTATGTTCCCGATAAATACGTCTTGCTCTTGAGCGTAATTCCATTGGCGTTAAACCTGATGAGTCATCGATATAGATGTTTTTCTTTTCGAGCAATAGTCCCATTGTGCTTGAGATTCTTGCCCAATCATCGTCTTGCAGTTGTCCTGTTCGAATTTTCGTTTGGTCAACACGTGAAAGCGAAGCTAGCATACGCATCATGATTTGTTCTGAAGGCATTTCTAAGCTGAATATTAATACTGGTTTTTCTTGTTCTAACGCAGCATTTTCGCACAAATTCATAGCAAAAGTGGTTTTACCCATTGATGGCCTTGCCGCAATGATAATTAAATCGGAACGTTGCAAACCAGCCGTTTTTTTATCTAAATCGATATAACCTGTTGAAACCCCTGTCACACCATCATGTGGACGTTGAAACAACTCTTCGATTTTAGCTACCGTTGCTTCTAGCACTTCGGTAATACTTTTTGGACCTTCACCTTGTTTAGTTCGGCTTTCAGCGATTTGAAATATTTTGCTTTCCGCCAAATCTAAAATTTCGGTACTATCTCGCCCTTCTGTTGCATAACAGTTATCAGCAATATCATTTGATGCACTAATTAATTCACGTAAAACCGCTTGTTGGCGAATAATATCACTATAAGCAACAACATTAATCGCACTTGGTGTGTTTTTTGAAAGTTCAGCCAAATAAGCAAAACCACCAACATCAGCTAAAACATCTTTACTTTCAAGGCTTTCAGAAAGGGTAATTAAATCAATTGGTGTACCTTTACTGACCAATGTATGCATTTCAGAAAAAATTAGTTGATGATGACGCGAATAAAAATCGCGATCAGTGATCATTTCAGATACAGCATCCCAACGTTGATTATCAAGCATCAAGCTACCAAGTACTGCTTGTTCAGCTTCAATTGAGTGTGGTGGAAGCTTGATATTATGCAAGTTTGATTTTTTCGCTTCTTGATTTCTAGAATCTTTATTTGTGCTTGTTCGATCAGTCTTCATTACATTTATCTTTTTAATTTAATTAACTTTTTATTGTTCACTTATTATCCAACTTATTTTAAAAATAATGGGCCTAATGCTTGGGTTGGTATTTGATATTCTGATGGATAATCCACCTGAACTAAATATAATCCTTCAGGTTTTGCTGTTGCAGCAGCTTTCGTTCTGTCTTTAGCCTGTAAAAGTTCACTAATCCATTCTGGATGTCGATTACCCGCACCAACTTCAAGTAAACTGCCCACAATGTTACGTACCATATGGTGAACAAACGCGTTAGCTTTAATATCAACAATAATAAATTCACCTTGTCGCCAAACTTCGATATGATGAATATTACGCCAAGGTGTTCTTGATTGGCACTGCGCAGCTCTAAAGGATGAAAAATCATTCTCACCTAATAAATACTGTGCAGCTTGATGCATTAAGGTTTCATCCAAAGGTAAATAATAATGCGATACTCCTTTAGCTAAAATTGCTGTCCGATAACGATGATTATAAATCACATAACGATAACGCCGAGCAGTCGCACTAAACCGCGCATGAAAACCATCATCAACTACTTGCGACCAACGCACCGCAATATTATCAGGTAAATGAGAATTCACTCCCATTGTCCAAGCACTAGCTGATCGCATAGCTTGGGTTTCAAAATGAATAACTTGACCAGTTGCGTGTACACCAGCATCTGTGCGACCAGCACAAAAGACGTTTATTGGTGAATTAGCAATTGTCGATAGTGCGGATTCTAGTCTTTCTTGAATAGAATCAACATACTGCTGTCGTTGCCAGCCAAAGTAATTACTACCATCATATTCAATACCAAGGGCAATTTTATATATAGTCATTAATGAGGATCTCAAGTGTCTCAATTAACATTAATGCACCTAAATAACGAATATTATCAGCAACTGACCAAAATTGAATTTGTTCATAATGGCCGTAACTGTGTCTCAAATTAGCCAATTTAATAGTTAGCTGACCTTCAGACTCTATACTAACTTCGGTCACTGGAGTTGGCAGATTATCGCTTTGCACTTCAACCCCAAACTCGCTAAAACGTGCCATATCTAACTCAATCGGTAAGCTACTTGATACATTAATAGCTTGTGACACCCCATAAAACACAGGCACAATCACTGACTCAATAGAGACAGGAAGTTCATAATTACTTAATATTTTACGAATTTGATTAACTTGTGACTTTTCACCTAATATTGAATCATCATGTTCGTGCGATACAGGTAATAAGTTAAATGCTAATTGCTTGTCAAATAACTGATTATCAACTGGCATGCCATTTAATAAGCGAGCGCTCTGCCCAGCCAGCTCATCCACTCCTGGCTTACCATACAATGAGGCTGGAATAAAACTGGTGACATGTAAATTGGTTAATAACTCAATATCAGTTAAAGATGCAACACAACGCAATAATTGGCACACTGTGGCACTAGCTACAGCTATAATGTTTTCATTACGGTATTCAGTTAATACACTGTTATTAACTTTAGGTACTACTAATGGAATATGATCCTGCTGAGCAAAATAGCCACTTGCATCAATCACTACACAACCTGATTCTGCCGTAATTTGTGCATATTTTTCACTTGTTTCATAACCAGCAACAAAAAAGGCAAAATGGCACTGACTCCAATCCATTTGTGCACTATCGGTAACAGTTAAATTTTTACCAGCAAAACGAACAACTTCACCAGCACTATTGTCACTACCGACCAAATAGAGATTTTCAATTTTTAGACTATTGTCTTGTAAACTACGTTGTTGTAATAATTCAACTAGCGCAGAACCCACTTGCCCTGTCGCCCCCACAATAGCAATATTCCATGCAGACATATTTATAAACCCAAATAAAAAATTTAACGGTAATTATATCACTATATTGTCAAAGATAGCGGAAAAAGATATTTTTCAATTTTGGAACACAGATCGACAAAACAAAATCTGATCCCTTACAAATTAGCTTAATATCCGTAAAGTAATAAGCCACTTTAATCAAAATTTATTCGTTAATATGACAAAAATCACTCTATCGGATATTGCTACAAAAGCTAATATTTCAGTTGCTTCGGTTTCAAGAGTATTAAAAAAACCACATTTAACATCCCCTCAAACTCAACTACGCGTTTATCGAGCTATTGAGGAATTAAACATGGATACATCAAAAAATTTTAAATCCTTTCAACCAATACACAACAGTAAAAAGATATTAATTATTGATAATCAACTTTTTTCAAAAAGTTTAATCAACCTTGGTTTAGAGCAATTTTTAAAAAAAGAGCAGTATCAACTGTTTTATTTACAGTTTCCTTATAACAATAAAAGCGATATCCATCATATTATTCGTTATGTAGCCCAAAATGCATTTGACGGAATTATTATTATCAATGACGCCCCGTATTTAAAAACACTAATTTCTTATAAAAATACATTACCACCCATTGTTTTAGTTAATCACTTTTCGCTTGATTTTATCTGTGTTCACTTTGATCATTTATTGATCGGATATCAAATGACAAAATATTTAACTGACAATTCTCATACCCAAGTTGCTATTTTACTTAATAATGATCAATCAATGGATTCCGCACTTTTGTTAAAAGGTTATAAGCAAGCTTTGTTACGCGCAAATATTACTGTTGAACCTCGATATATTATTCAAGGATGTTTTACCTATCAGCATGCTAAATCAGCTATTAAAAAATTAATAAATGGCAGAAAAACACCATCAGCCGTAATTTGCGCCGACAATTTTAGCTTATCTTATTTAGATGAAATTTATTACAAAGACCTACACCATCAATCACCTGATAGCATGGTTTTAGGGGCGTTACATCAAGCCAATGAAAGTAAATCCAAACTAACTAAACCGCTCACTATCTCGTATTTTAGCGCTTCTAAAGAACTTAAATATAATGAATTAGATAATTTATGTAGAATTAATAAACCATTATTTAAAATGGGGCAAAAATCAGCAACTTTACTATGTGATATTATTAAAGACACAACAAGGTCTATTAAGCATAATAAAATTATCAATGTTGAATCAATATTTTACTAATACTTATACTATCCCAAAATACATTTTTCCATTTTGTTTTTACTCTTGTCTTTCGCTTCTCATGATATCACCGCCACGGTTAACCCTGATTTTTTGCGTTCATACTCTCCTTGATACGTCGTTTTCGCATCTAAATTGGTATCATGAATTTTTTAATTTTAAAAACATATTTAACAACCAATTTCGACAAGATGACCATTCATTTGGATAAAAATAATTACAATCAATGTCATCTAATATAATCTTTTGTAGTTCTTTCTCGCTATAAGAAGATTCTAACAATGATCGAATTTCTTTTGTAACTATCCCCTAAAATAGTACAGCAAAAAAGTAGAAAATTCTCTATGATAAAAGAAAAGGGGATTTAATTATGAAAAAAATGACTGAACATCAAATCGTCGCTATTTTAAAAGAAGCTGAAGCTGATATTCCCGTTAAAGATCTGTGCCGTAAATATGGCATGGGTAATTCAACTTTCTATAAATGACCGGAAAAATACGGTGGTATGGAAAGCTCAGATATTAAACGTCTAAAAGAACTAGAGGCGGAAAGTAAGTGCTACAAGCGACTCGTGCCATCCGTTTTCAGTCCAGTTTGTTTTTGTATTGCTATAAACTTCTTTTCTGACATTTCCACAATACATTCAGCTACTTTTGTATCCTCTTTTACATGGACGATAGATACTCTTAAGTAATTACCAAAATCGGTTTTTAATAAACTCTCATAATAAATACCGACGCACTGATTATAAGACCACTTGTTATCATTTTCACATCGTTCAGCAATACTTTCTCTTAGTTCTGATGCATCAAAATCAGGGTCTTCTACCAAATTTGCTTGACCTGTTTTTGAACAGGCACAAATTAAACAGTCTTGCTGATCATTCGTTTGATTTTCACCAAATACTTCTAATGGAATCACTAAAGATGGAGCGGGGGCTGGTTGATAAAGTTTTTTATAATTGACGGTAAAAGATTTTTGATTACATTTCATGATTAACCTATCATTACCAAATAAGCTAACATTTTCTATTGCTTGACATTGATTTGAGGAAAGTAAATAGTAAGCCAATTTAATTACTTTATCATAGGGGAATTGGGATGTATGTTGTTTTTGAAATTTAATAATACTATCACTAATATGGGATTTTAGTTCACTATTGTTCCTATCTAGAATAGGCATAACATATAGTTGATCATAATATTTACCATATCTGGTTCCATCAACAGGATCAGTATAGATAATGCTATAATCATTATCATTGAGTAAATTAACATAAGGATATTCTGGAACAAAATATTCTTCATAGTCATCTAACCCTCCGCCAAACCAAGGATTAATAAATGAAGAATTACCTTTTTTGGTAGCCAGCGCATAACTTAGTATGCTGTTATCTGGATTTTGGCAGGTTAAAATAATGTACATTTGGTCGTTGGTAACAAAAGAGTGTTTAAATTTATGGCAAATTGGTTTGCCATAGTTGGGGTTGTAATAATAAAATTTTTTATCGGTTGTTGCATAGCCTTCAGCGAAATTCTCTCTTAAATTTTGAATCCGTTTTTCATCTGATGTCCCAGTATCTTGATAGAATGGTTTTAAAGTATCGCCAAGTAGTTTCTCTTTAAGATTTTTTTTTTGCCACTAAATAATTTTGCGTTTTATTTTCTATGATTGAGTTATTTATTGGGATAAAAAAGATAATCGCAAATAACATTGTAATTGTTATATAGTCACCTTCCTTTTTGTTGGATTTGATTAGTAAGTAAGATACACCGACAAGAGAATTAAAAATAAATAAAACGATAATTATAAACGTTGTTATTTTTTGATCACTAAGTATAAGATTACTATCTTGACCAAGTCGAGAAAAAATAATAAGGCATTCAATTGTGAGTAAAATTGTAACAAAAATTCGCATATTCTAATTTTTTCAACTATTACATAGTTCCACATATTATAATGAAAATAATGATATTCACAAAATAGAATGAAGTAACCGTAAAATTGTGGTTAAACAAGGCATATTTTCTAAACTAAAAGAAATAAATATTGCAGCAAATTCTGCGGCAACAAAAGTATTTCCTAATATGTCGATTAAAACATTAAAAATGTATGAAAACAAATACACGTTTTCAAGTTGAAGGATGGCAAATGACTGCCCAACTTGAACAAAGCAAAAGAATAGAGATTTTTAATGAAAATATTATTCATTTAAAAAAAGTAAATGTAACTATCCTCTAAAATAGTACAGCAAAAAGTAGTAAATTCGCTTTGCTAAAAATAGCTGAGTACCAAATCGTCTTTATATTAAAAAATAATTTAGGCAAGAATTTTCTGAACCTAATTTAGAATCACAACTTCTGCTGTACTATTTGCTTGTTTTTTGAGGTTAGCTTTAAACTAAGCAAGACTACTTGATGAATGTTGATATTAAACGCTTTGGCAATAATTTGTTATTTTGCATTATACCAGCGCCAATAAATTGCTTGCCTTGATAAATTCGCACTAAGGTTTCAACTTGCGTGGAGCTTTCAAGTTCAATGGTTCGTCCTAATAATATGTCTTTACCTTGCGTATCGCTAAGGGTAACTTTTGGGCGATCTTGCAATGGGCTGTCAACGGGCATTAGTAGATCATCTTTAAGTTCGATATTTTGTAACTGTTCTAACGTAACCATGTTTTCAATCGGGTAATTGGTAACTTGTAAACGCCTTAAATAAATAACGTGTGCTCCGCAACCCAATAATTCCCCTAAATCATCAATAATGGTTCGGATGTAGGTGCCTTTTGAGCAGTGTATTTCTAACGTTAATTCGTTTTTTATTGTATCAAATTGGATAAATTGATTTTCGTAAACGGTAATTGGTCTAGCTTCACGTTCAACCACAATACCTTGGCGAGCATATTGGTAAAGCGGTTTTCCTTGATATTTTAATGCCGAAAACATAGTTGGCACTTGTAAAATATCACCGCGAAAATGTGTTAAAGCTTGGTTGATTTGTGATTCAGTCACTTTAACAGGTTTGGTACATATAATTTGACCATCGGCATCAGATGTATCGGTTCGTTCTCCTAGTTTGGCGATCACACGATAACGCTTATCTGAATCCAATAAATATTGTGAAAATTTGGTTGCTTCACCAAAACAGATAGGAAGCATCCCTGTCGCTAGTGGATCAAGAGCTCCCGTATGCCCTGCCTTTTTAGCATTAAATAACCATTTTACTTTTTGCAACGCATCGTTTGATGTCATGCCTTGCGTTTTGTCTAGCAACAAAACGCCGTGAAGATCACGGCGAGTTTTTTTTATATTCATCATTTTTTATACTGAAACACATAGTTACCGGAAACTTTTTTACAGAGTTCAGGACTATTTTTTAATATTAATCTTTATGACGCTCATTATCTTGTTTGATAACATCCGCCACCAAACTCGACATTTGCATACCTTTAACGAGCGACTCATCGTAAAAGAATTTTATCTCTGGAATGATTCGCAAACGCATCGCTTTGCCAATTAAGGTTCGAATGTAACCTTTAGCATCATTAAGTACCGTTAATCCTTGTTCAATAACTTGTGGATCATCGTCATTCAAAAAAGTCACAAAAACTTTGGCATACGAAAGATCACGCGAGATATCAACGCCTGAAACAGTTACCATACCAAGGCGAGGGTCTTTGATTTCTCGTTGTAAGATAATTGCAATTTCTTTTTGTAATTCATGTCCAACTCGAGATGAACGATTAAATGCTTTTGCCATATCTATTTTCCTTATAAATGAATAAGCAAGGACTATACCTTGCTTATAACATCAAATACGTTGTAATTAGATCGTACGTTTGATTTCGATAGTTTCAAAAACTTCAATCGTGTCGCCAACACGAACATCGTTGTAGTTACGCACACCAATACCACATTCGGTTCCATTACGTACTTCGTTAACATCATCTTTAAAGCGACGTAATGATTCAAGTTCGCCTTCATAGATAACAACGTTATCACGCAATACACGAATTGGGTTGTGACGTTTAACAACACCTTCGGTTACCATACAACCTGCAATTGCACCAAATTTAGGTGATTTAAACACATCACGCACTTGAGCAAGACCAATAATTTCTTGTTTGTATTCTGGTGCAAGCATACCGCTCATAGCTTGTTTAACTTCGTCAATTAGATCATAAATAACAGAGTAATAACGTAGATCTAAATTTTCTGATTCAATCACTTTACGTGCTGAAGCATCGGCACGAACGTTAAAGCCTAAAATGATCGCATTTGATGCAGCAGCCAGCGATGCGTCAGTTTCGGTTATACCGCCCACACCTGATCCAATAATTTTAACTTTAACTTCATCTGTTGATAGTTTAAGTAATGAATCAGAAATCGCCTCAGCAGAACCTTGAACATCTGCTTTTAGAACAATATTGAGTTCAGAAACATCGCCTTCTGTCATGTTGGTAAACATGTTTTCAAGCTTCGCTTTTTGTTGACGAGCAAGTTTTACATCACGGAATTTACCTTGTCGATAAAGCGCAACTTCACGAGCTTTCTTTTCATCACGTACAACAGTAGCTTCGTCACCAGCTGATGGCACTCCAGACAAGCCAAGAATTTCAACTGGTATTGATGGACCAGCTTCAGTCACTTCTTTACCTAGTTCATTGCGCATCGCTCGGATACGACCGTATTCAAATCCACAAAGTACGATATCACCTTTACGCAACGTACCTGATTGAACAAGTACTGTTGCAACTGAACCACGACCTTTATCAAGGAATGATTCAATCACAACGCCGCTTGCCATACCTGTTTCGTACGCAGTTAATTCAAGCACTTCAGCTTGTAGTAAGATGGCTTCAAGTAGTTGATCAATACCAGTACCTGCTTTAGCAGACACATGAACAAACTGAGTATCCCCCCCCCAATCTTCTGACATTACGCCATATTGTGCTAGTTCGCCTTTTACACGCTCTGGATCAGCTTCAGGTTTATCAATTTTGTTAACAGCAACAACAATTGGTACATTTGCCGCTTTAGCATGTTGGATTGCTTCTATAGTTTGTGGCATTACACCATCATCAGCAGCAACAACAAGTACTACAATATCCGTTGCTTTAGCACCCCGCGCACGCATAGAGGTAAACGCCGCATGACCTGGAGTATCTAAGAAAGTTATTTCTCCACTTGGTGTTTTAACATGATAAGCACCGATATGTTGTGTAATTCCACCAGCTTCGCCTGAAGCCACTTTTGCTTTACGAATATAGTCAAGTAAAGAGGTTTTACCATGGTCAACGTGTCCCATAATGGTAACAACTGGTGCGCGCGAAACTTTTTCAGCGCCTGTATCACGGTCGCTCATGAGTGATTCTTCAAGTTCATTCTCACGACGTAATACCACTTTATGTCCCATTTCTTCAGCCACTAATTGTGCCGTTTCTTGGTCGATAACCTGATTAATGGTTGCCATTGCTCCCATTTTCATCATGGTTTTGATCACTTCGGAACCTTTTACTGCCATTTTATTCGCTAATTCAGCAACGGTAATGGTTTCACCAATAACAACATCACGATTAACTGCTTGGACAGGTTTAGTAAAACTTTGTTGCAACGTGCTTTTACCTTTCTTTTTATTATGGCCGCCACGAGTCACAGCTCGAGCTTCTTCACGTTCCGCTTTGCCTTCTGATAACTTGTTGCCTTTTTTCTGTTTAGTTTGTTTAGTGTTTCGACCACGTCCACGAGCGCTTTCAACTTCACGGTCAGTTTCATCTTCTGCTGCTCTAGCGTATTTAGAGGTTGTCACATGATAATCTTCATCTTCTGTATGATCACTATCATCAACTTCATTATATTGTTCTGCTAGCTTACGAGCTTCTTCAGCCATACGCTTGGCATCTTCCTCTAATTTTCGACGATTTTCTTCTTCCGCTTTACGTTTAATCTCATTCGCTTCAGCTTCTAATCGTGCTTTTTCTTCTTGCGCTTTTTTTACTTTTGGATCAACTACTCGCTCTTGTGCCGCTTTCGCTTTTTCCTCTTGAGCACGCTTTTTCGCTTCTTCTTCAGCTTTCTTTTCTTTTTCTTCCGCTTCTTTACGCGCTTTTAATTCGGCTTCTTGTTTCGCTTTTAGTTCTGCTTCTTGGCGAGCTTTTTGTTCAGCTTCTAAGCGTGCTTTTTCTTGCTCCGCCGCAATTTCAGCTGGATCGCGTTTAACAAAAGTTCGTTTTTTACGAACTTCTACTTTTATTTCTTTGCTTTTGCCACCACCGCTCGACACATTTAAAGTTGAGTGCGTCTTACGTTGCAATGTTAACTTTGTTGGGCCTTGCTGAGGTTTTAAATGAGCAAGCAAAGCTTCTTTCTCCTTTTGTGTGACAGTGTCTGTTGCAGATTTCTTCATACCTGCATCAGCAAACTGTTGCAAAAGTGTTTGCACTGGTGTGTTGATTTCTTGAGCCAGTGTTTCTATTGATACTTTGGTCATGTATTACTTTTCCTCAATTATTCATCTGCAAACCAACAAATATTACGAGCAGCCATAATAAAATCGCCAGCTTGTTCGTTTGTTATACCTTCAATCTCAGCTAAATCATCAGTACCTTGTTCTGCTAAATCTTCCAAAGTAATGATGTCATGTTGTACTAATTGATAAGCTAACTCTTGTGTCATACCGGGTAGATTTAGCAAATCTTGAGCTGGTTGTTTTTCGCCACTATTTGCTAGTGCAAGTGTTGTTAATGCATCTTTCGCTCGAGCTCTTAATGCTTCAACCAAATCTTCATCAAGCTCTTCAATTTCAAGCAATTCGTCAACTGGCACATAGGCAAGTTCCTCAAGTGAGGTAAAGCCTTCTTCAACTAATAGCTGTGCAAGCCCTTCATCAATATCAAGATGTTTCATCAAATTATTGATTGCAGCAAAAGATTCTGCATGATGTTTTTCTTGTAAATCTTCGTTACTCATCACATTTAGTGTCCAGCCAGTAAGCTGTGAAGCTAAACGGATATTCTGACCATTTCGACCAATGGCTTGTGGTAAAGTTTCAGCATTGACGGCTACATCCATGGTGTGTTTGTCTTCATCAACAACAATTGAAACAACATCTGCCGGCGCCATAGCATTAATTACATATTGTGCAGGATTATCGTCCCATAAAACAATGTCAATACGTTCTCCACCAAATTCATTAGATACTGCTTGTACGCGCGCACCACGCATACCAACACAAGCACCAACAGGGTCAATACGACGATCATTACTACTAACTGCGATTTTAGCACGTGAGCCAGGATCACGAGCCACGCCTTTGATGTCAATCATCTCTTCACCAATTTCAGGGACTTCAATACGGAATAACTCTTCCATCATTTCAGGGTTTGAACGGCTAATGCATAGTTGTGCAGGTTTATTATTTTGTTCTACAAGATATAAAATACCACGGACACGATCGCCTATACGGAAGTTTTCACGCGGTAACATATCATGGCGTGACATCATTGCGTCTGCATTGTTACCTAAATCAAGAATCACGCTATCGCGATTGGTTTTTTTGACAATTCCAGTCACAATATCACCAATACGATTTCTAAACATGTCAATGATCATTGCACGCTCAGCTTCGCGTACCTTTTGTACGATAACTTGTTTTGCTGTTTGTGTGGTTATACGGTCAAAAGCAACGGATTCAATTTGCTCTTCAACGTAATCGCCAAGTTTAACAGATGGGTCTTCGTATTGTGCAGCGTCTAATGTCATTTCTTTAGTTGGTTGCGTAACTTCATCAACAACAAGCCAACGGCGGAAAGTGTCGTAATCACCTGTTTTGTGATCTATTTTAACAACAACGTCAATATCAACATTATGCTTCTTTTTTGTGGCCGTTGCTAATGCGGTTTCTAAAGCTTCGAAAATTTTATCACGCGTAAGTGCTTTTTCGTTTGATACAGCTTCAACAACAGCTAAAATTTCTTTATTCATCCTTTACATCCGTACTCTATTTAAGGTTAAAATTAGGTACAATATTCGCTTTTTGAATATTACTAAAAGCAAATACTTCATCTTTATCATCTACAGTTAATGTAATCATTTGGCTATCGATAGACTTAATTCGTCCTTTCCATTTACGGCGATTAGCAACAGGTATACGTAGACTGACTGTAACTTCTTCACCAATAAACCGCTGATAATGCTCAAGCGTAAACAAAGGTCTGTCCATTCCTGGTGATGAAACTTCAAGATTGTAAGCATCTTTGATCGGGTCTTCTACATCAAGCACCGCACTGATTTGACGGCTTGCATCAGCACAATCATCAACCGTAATACCATTTTCACTATCAATATAGACTCGTAGTATAGGATAACGACCACGAATATATTCAACTCCGACTAATTCAAAACCAAGTGCATTAACTGGCTCTTGGATAATATCGGTTAATTGTTGTTCTATATTAGCCAAACAAACCTCCACAGCAGAAAATAAAAAAGGGCATAAAGCCCAACATTCTTTTTAAACTTACGCTTAAATCACTACACGAAAAAAAACCTCGACATGCGAGGCTTACATTCAAAAACTAACTATAATGAAGCCACTTTATTCGAACTTTCAGACAATAACAGGATAGATTGGTTTATGAATGAAAATTTAAGTGGTTGCGGGGGCTGGATTTGAACCAACGACCTTCGGGTTATGAGCCCGACGAGCTACCAAGCTGCTCCACCCCGCGATAGATGAATGAGAATTATACGGCATTTTAAATAAAATGCAACTGCAAATCACACTGATTTTATCAGTAACCTTAAAATTATTAAAAATATGCTACACGTCAATTTTAATATATATATACCACTTAACTTAAGCATAATTGTTTAACTTATATTGGCACAATAATTCCATTTTCAAGCCTATTATTGTGCCCACTATTTAGTACTATAAAGTAATATAAATTACTTGCTAGTTGCCTGTTTCATTGATTGAACAAATTTGGCTAATTGGCTAAGCATTTGTTCGGGATTGTCGAGGTTTTTCTCAATAATTTTTACTGTTGCCGATCCGCTAATTGCCCCAACTGCACCGGATTTAATCGCTTCGCTAACTTGAGTTGGTTCTGAAATACCAAACCCTTGTAACGCAGGTGGAGCGCCAAACTCAACTAATTTTTTGATCAGATGGGTAAGCGGTTTGTTAGCTCGATTTTCAGCACCAGTAACACCTGCTCGTGATACCAAATAGGTATAACCTTTGCCTTGCTTAGCAATACTTTGAATGACTTTATCATCAGCATTTGGTGGACAAATAAAAATCGGTGCTATATTGTATTTTTCGGCGGCCACTGTAAATTCTTGTGCATATTGAGCTGGCAAATCAGCAATCAATACTGAATCAACTCCCGCTTTGGCACACTTGGCATAAAAGTCGTCGATACCATTTTTGAAAACTAAATTAGCATAAATAAGTAATCCTATTGGAATATTGATGTATTGCGCTCTGACATTGGTTAAAATTTCAAAACACTTTTCAACTGTTATTCCTGCTTTAAATGCCCGAATATTGGCATTTTGAATAGTTGGACCATCGGCCATAGGATCTGAAAATGGGATCCCTAGCTCTAGTGCATCAGCGCCAGATTCAATTAAAGTTTGAATGATTTTAAATGACAGTTCTGGCGTTGGATCACCAACTGGAACAAAAGGAACAAAAGCACCTCGTTTTTCGGCTGTTAATGTTGCAAACAGTTTTTGATAACGGCTCATTCTATTTCTCCTTTTGCTTTTAAAATATCATAAACGGTAAAGATATCTTTATCGCCACGCCCTGACAGGTTAACTATTAGTAGCTGTTCTTTAGTTGGATTTTCTTTTATCATTTTCATAGCATAAGCTAATGCGTGTGATGATTCTAACGCAGGAATAATACCTTCATGTCGTGATAATGCTTTAAATGCATCAAGCGCTTCATCATCAGTAATTGAAACATAATCAGCACGACCAATACTATCTAAATACGCATGCTGTGGACCAACTGATGGAAAATCTAACCCTGCCGATATTGAATAAGATTCTTCAATTTGTCCTTCTTCCGTTTGCATCATCGGTGATTTCATACCGAAATAGATGCCAAGCTTACCATGTTTTAACGAAGCTCCATGTTCGCCACTTTCAATCCCATGACCTCCTGGCTCTACACCAATTAATTTGACGGATTTATCATCAATAAAATTAGCAAACATACCAATTGCGTTTGAACCACCACCAACACATGCAATTACTGCATCAGGCAAACGCCCTTCTTTTTCAAGGATTTGTTGTTTAGCTTCACGGCTGATCATCTGTTGAAACTCACGTACAATAGTTGGAAAAGGATGCGGACCTGCTGCCGTACCTAACATATAATGCGCTTTTTCATAACTGCCAGACCAATCACGTAATGCCTCATTACACGCATCTTTTAAAGTCGCTGAACCAGTTTCAACTGGGATGACTGTTGCGCCCATCAACCGCATTCTAAATACGTTAGGTGCTTGGCGTTTAACATCTTTTGCACCCATATAAATTCGGCATTTTAAGCCAAGTAGTGCACAGGCTAAAGCCGAAGCAACACCATGTTGCCCTGCACCTGTTTCGGCTATAATTTCAGTTTTGCCCATTCTTTTAGCAAGCAATGCTTGTCCTAAAACTTGGTTAGTTTTGTGCGCACCACCATGCACTAAATCTTCTCGTTTTAAGTAAAGCTTGGTTTTGGTGCCTGCCGTTAGATTTTTACATAAAGTTAATGCTGTTGGTCTACCAGCATAGTTAACTAATAAGTCGTTAAACTCTTTCTGAAAGTTTGGATCGTTGACTGCAGAGATAAAAGCATCTTCAAGTTGTTCAAGCACTGGCATTAATATTTGAGGAACATATTGCCCACCAAATTCGCCAAAGTAAGGATTTAACTTAGACATAACTATTCCTTTTTTTTTAAATAAAAATTAAATTTGTTCAAATACAGCTTGGATTTTTTGTTTATCTTTAATTCCTGGGGATATTTCAACACCAGAGTTTAGATCAACGCCTATCACCCCAGTTGCTAAAGCTGACCTTATATTTTTTGAGTTAATACCCCCTGCTAGAATGACATTATTTAAATTATGATTAGTGAGCATTGTCCAATCAAAACATTCACCTGTACCACCATCCCCGTTATCAAACAGATAACGTGAGATTAAGAGATTATTATGTTCAGGAACGGTGCTACCAATACTTAATGCTTTCCAAATTTGGCAAGTTCTGGGTAATTCTTGTCGCAACATTTCGATATAGTTTTCATCTTCATTACCATGCAGTTGGACAGCATACAAGGATAACTGTTTTGCTATTTGAACTACTGTTTCGATTTCTTCATTTCGAAATACACCAACCCAATTAAGCGGTGCTGCAACAATAACTTTTCGAGCCTTAATTGGCTGTATATAACGTGCTGAATTTGTAACAAAAATCAAACCACCATAAACTGCACCAGCTTGATAAGCACTAACAGCATCTTCGGGACGTGTTAAACCGCATACTTTATTTTCGCCTAACATCACCTTGCGAATTGCCAAAGTTAAGTTTGGTTCAGACATTAACGCACTGCCAATTAAGAATCCATCTGCAAAACGACTCAGTTCTTTAACCTGATTGTGAGTATAAATACCCGATTCACTAATAATAATACGATCGTTAGGAATTGATTTGGATAAGGCTTTTACCCGATTTAGATCAACCGTCAAATCCCTTAAGTTACGATTATTAATACCGATTACTTTCGCACCCAGTTGGATGGCTCTTTCAACTTCGTTTTCAGTACTAGCTTCTGTCAATATCCCCATATTGAGCTTATGAGCAATGTTACTTAGATGACGATATTCATCATCCGTCAATACAGATAGCATTAATAGTACTGCGTCAGCTTGATAATAACGCGCTAAATAGATCTGATATTCATCAATAATAAAGTCCTTACAAAGCACGGGTTGTGTGATTTCATTACGAACTATGGATAAAAATTCAAAGCTACCTTGAAAATATTTTTCATCAGTCAATACTGAAACTACTGAAGCATAATCTTTATAAACTTTAGCAATAGCGGCTGGATCAAAATCATCTCGAATCAAACCTTTTGATGGCGACGCTTTTTTACACTCTAAAATAAAAACCGTTTTAGGTTTATTTAGCGCTTGATAAAAATTGCGATCACTAGGTATTACTGCTGATTTGAACATTGTAAGTGGATTTGTTTCCTGCTGCTCAGTTAACCAAATCTGTTTATCGTCAATGATCTTTTTTAGTACTGTTGCCATTTCAACATTTTTTACTAATGCTGCAATTGCCATGTTATTCTCCACTTATTATCTTGCTGCTAGTTGTTGTAATAATGCATAAGGTTTACCACTTTGCATCATTTCAATTGCCCGTTGTGCATTTTGTTTTAAATTTGACTCGCCAAATAAGCTCATTAACATCGCAACATTAGCGGCAATTGCTGATTGGTGTGCTGATTTTCCGTGACCTTGTAAAATGGCAATTAACATATCACGATTCTGCTCAGGTGTACCCCCTTCAATATCTTTTAAGGTAAATGTTGGCAAGCCAAAATCATCAGGTTTAAGCGTAAAATATTGAATTTTACCATCTTTAACTTCAGCAACGTCAGTTTCGCCATGAATGGCAACCTCGTCCATACCTGCGCCATGCACCACATAAGCATGTTTATAATTAAGCATTTTTAATGTTTCAGCAATCGGTTGGATCAAATCTGGATGATACACGCCTAATAAAATACGTTTAGGACGAGATGGATTAATCAATGGTCCTAACACATTAAAAATGGTCCGAGTTTTTAATTGTTGGCGTATTGGTGCTGCATGGCGAAAACCTGAATGATATTGCTGGGCAAATAAGAAGCACACACCAAGTTCATCTAATGCCTGACGAGATGTTTGTGCTGACATATTTAATTTAATGCCTAAGGCAGAAAGCACATCGGAAGAGCCTGATTTACTTGATACACCACGATTACCATGTTTAGCCACTTTATAACCTAATGCTGCAGCCACAAAAGCACTAGCTGTTGAGATGTTAATGCTATTGGTGCCATCCCCCCCAGTACCAACAATATCAGTAAAATCATAATCTGGAGAATCAAAATGATCGGCATTCTCAAGCAATGCTAAAGCTGCCCCTGCTATTTCATCCGGTTTTTCACCACGAACTTTCATACTAATTATTGCGGTAGCCAATACAGTTGGTTCAATCTTACCTTGAATAATTAAATTAAATAGTATTTTACTTTCCTCTTGTGTAAGGGTTTGCCCTAAATATAATTTATTAACAATAGGTTGAATATTATACTCTTGCTTATCAACAATAGCTTCCTGTTTTGGCTTCTCTTGTTTTTGTGGAGGATTTAGTGCCCATTTAATAGTTTGTTCTAATAATTCTACACCTTGAATGGTTAATATAGATTCTGGATGAAATTGAAAACCACAAACCCGATCCTCATCATTACGAACTGCCATTACAATATTATTGCAAAGCGCATTGATGGTTAGTGTTTTTGGAATATTTTCACCTTTTAAAGAGTGATAACGAGCCACCGGTAGCGGATTTGGTAATCCTTTAAACATCGCTTGCTCATCATGCTCAATTAAAGATGCCTTACCATGCAAAATATCGCCAGCTGGCACAATCGCTCCACCATAGGATTCCACAATAGCTTGATAACCAAGGCAGATACCAATAATAGGCAATTTACCTTTTAAACGTTTTAACAGTTCTGGCATGCATCCAGCGTCACTTGGCGCTCCTGGACCTGGTGATAACATTAAAATAGGGTTTTGCATTTGTGACAATTTTTCAATAATTACATTTGCAGGGATAGTATTTCGATAAATCGTCACACAATGCTTACTATTACGTAATTGATCGACCAAGTTATAAGTAAAAGAATCAATATTATCAATAAATAAGATATTAGCCATTAGAATACACCTTCTACATTATGCGCTACCATGATAGCTCGAATAACTGCACGTGCTTTATTACGTGATTCATCAGATTCTGATTGTGGCTTTGAATCTAGCACCACACCACTGCCAGCTTGTACTGTCGCTATGCCATCTTCGACATAGGCACTTCGAATCACAATACAGGTATCAAGATCGCCATTCGCGGTAAAATAGCCAACAGCACCACCATAGCTACCACGTTTAACTTTTTCTGATTCAGCAATTAATTGCATCGCACGAACTTTGGGTGCTCCTGTTAATGTTCCCATATTCATAGTGGCTTGATAAGCATGAAGCGCATCTAAATCACTGCGTAACTGACCAACCACACGCGAAACTAAATGCATCACAAAAGAGTAACGATCCACTTTTAACAAATCTTTAGTATAACGAGTACTGGGTTTACAGATACGCGCTAAATCGTTGCGAGCTAAATCAACTAACATTAAGTGTTCAGCTAGTTCTTTTTTATCGGTGCGCATTTCAAGTTCTAACCTACTATCTAAATCAAAATCAATTTCACCATTTGTAGTTAATCCACGTGGACGAGTACCGGCAATTGGGTAGATTTCAACTTGATTAGTTGCTTTAGTATACTTAAGTGCACTTTCAGGTGAGGCCCCAAATAACACAAAATCACTATCTTGCATATAAAACATGTAAGGGCTTGGATTATTGTTTTTTAATATCTGATAAGCCGATAATGGTTCAGGGCAAGGTAATTTAAAACGCCGTGAAGGTACTGCTTGAAAAATTTCCCCCTGCTCAATTGCATCTTGCATTTTTTTGATAACTGTATTGAAATCATCATCACTTTTATTACATGTCACATCGATATTAGCAAGGGACTGAGTATGAATGGCTTTCATTGGGCTATTTAATGTTGCTTGTAAATTAGCTAACCGTTGTGTTAAGCGCTCAGTTTCTTTTAAATCAGAAGTGAAAACCGTCGTTTTTAAAATGGATTTATGATCTTTATGATTTATTTCTAATATTGTTTCAGCTAAATAAAAACAGAAATCTTGACAACGCTGCTCTGTAGGTAAATTAGGTAAGTTTTCAAATCCAGCGACAAGGTCGTAACAAAATAGCCCACCAACAAAAATCGCATCTTGACCACATTGTTCAGGGATATTCACAATAGTCAATAATGTGCGTAATGCATCAAAAACTGATAGCGACTTTAATCTTGAATCTTCATCTTGCATACTATCAATAGTGGGAAATACCAATTTAAGTGTTTGTTCATCCACTTGTACATTATCTAACTTGTCTGTAAAAGCCTGTTGTAATAAAGGTAATAGCTTTTCACCATTTGTGGTCAATGCCTTAAAAGTCACTTCATTATTTATTGCCGAAATACGTAATGCACTATCGACAATCATGACACTTTTAATTCCTTGCTTATTATCAATTTCGGCTGATTCTAGTAACAACGTTGCCGGTTTACTATCGCACAATTGATAAAACACTTGAGTTGGATCTTGATAATAACCGATGGTTTGGGTTATTTGTGTTAATGTCGGCTTATTCATTGTTGGCTCTCTACATTTAAATTTTTATTTAGCTGATTCGTTTAACATCCAAAAAACTAAAAAACCCGCATAAAGCGGGTTGTGTAAAAAAGACAATACATCATTACATCACCCGCAAAAGGTAACGCACCACCAACCAAAGCTGGTGAATTGACGAGTAATAAGATGTAAATATTGTGCTTTCATAATTTTTATCGATTAAAAATAAATTTTGTACTATTAAACTAGTTTACTAGCACACTGTCAAGAGATTATTTATTTTTAAAAACAAACTTCGCATTTATAACTAGGCAAAAAATTTAATAATCTATAAAATGGTCGACTCATTTTTATTATAAAAAATTATAAGGATTTTTGAACTATGCCAGTATTTTATATCGTCATTGGTGTTATTGTTTTGCTTGCGTTAATTACTGTCTTAAAGGCAATTACAATTGTTCCCCAAGGTTATCAATATACTATCGAACGTTTTGGTAAATATACCCATACCCTTGAACCCGGTTTAAATATCATTATTCCGTTTATGGATGGTGTTGGTCGTAAAATTAATATGATGGAGCAAGTACTCGATATTCCATCACAAGAAGTCATTTCAAAAGATAATGCTAATGTGCAAATTGATGCTGTTTGCTTTATCCAAGTACAAGAAGCAGCAAGGGCTGCATATCAAGTAAATCAATTAGAGCGTGCTGTCATTAATTTAATGATGACTAATATTCGTACTGTTTTAGGTAGCATGGAATTGGATGAAATGTTATCACAACGTGATCATATTAACTCTAAGTTACTAAGTATTGTCGATGAGGCAACAAGTCCATGGGGAATCAAAATTACCCGTATCGAAATTCGAGATGTTCGCCCACCAGCAGAATTGATTGCTGCGATGAATGCGCAAATGAAAGCAGAACGTAATAAACGTGCCGAAATTCTTGAAGCAGAAGGTGTTCGTCAAGCAGCGATTTTACGCTCTGAAGGTGAAAAACAATCTGAAATTTTAAAAGCGGAAGGTGAAAGACAATCTGCCTTTTTACAAGCCGAAGCGCGTGAACGTGCTGCCGAGGCAGAAGCAAGAGCAACTCAAATGGTATCCGATGCTATTGCTGCAGGTAATATTAATGCTATTAACTACTTTGTTGCCCAAAAATATACTGAAGCATTACAACAAATTGGTTCATCGGATAATAGTAAAGTGATTATGATGCCACTTGATGCGTCAAGTTTAATGGGTAGTATTGGCGGTATTGCTGAGTTGATTAAAAACACGAAATAAAAAATCAATTTTTATACTTAAACATAGTGTTTCCTGAAACTTTTTAACAAAATCTATAAACGCTATGTTTAAGATTTTTACTGAATGTATTATAAAGGTAATCAATAATGACTGATTTTTTTATGGTTTTCTATAGTTCACCCCATTGGGTATTTATTGCTTTAGGCGGTATTTTGCTGATTATAGAATTACTTGGTACTGGCGGATACGGGCTTTGGAGTGGGATAGCTGCCATTATTGTTGGTTTAATTGCTTGGATTTTACCTCTTTCTTGGCCAATTTTATGGATTTTATTTGCAATTCTAACGCTTGTATCTGCTTATCTTTGGTGGCTTTGGCTCAAAAAGCAAGGTAAAGATAAATCAAGTAAAGGCGAAATCAATCAGCCACAACAAGATTTAATTGGTATTAAAACAGTTGTCACAGATGCTATTGTTAATGGCTCAGGTCGAGTAAAAATCAAAGATGGAACATGGTCGGCAAGATGCGTTGAAGATCTTAATGTTGGGCAGCGTGTTGAAATTATTGCTGTGGATGGTCTAATTTTAGATGTGCTACCTATAAATCAATAGTTTTTTTGCTAGTTATAAAAATAAATAGGGCGCATTAACAATGCGTCTTTTTTATTATAAGAGCGAAAAATGAATTACAAAAAAATGATTTTCATTGGGGTATATGTCAGAAATTACTTTTTTCAAATCACTCAAAGTCATATTCTCTTGTTGGGCATGGTTTTCGGTAAGTTGATCAAATGTAATTTGTCTAATATTAACTATTTTAATCGTACAAAAATACTCATCAGTTTCAAAAGTTCCAACACGAAGCTTATCACCAACTTTAAAATGTGATTCACTCTTATCTCGAATGGTAATGACTTTTAAACCAGCTAAAATATCAGACTTAAAACGTTGATAAAAAGTAATATCATTTTGCACAGCATTATCCTATGTAACAAATCACTCAAATCGATTATTACTAATTTCGAGTAATTATATTTCAAATAATAATGAATAAATATTAAGTTTCAATTTAGGAGGAAAAATTTATGAGCACATATTGTATTTATACAACAATTATAGCAATAACTTCTTAAAAAATGCCCAACAATCAGTTTAAGATTGATGGGCATAAAATAGCTGATTAATTTCAGATTATAATTCAGGGTACTAAAATGCTATAGCTTAATGTGACATTGTTGTCTTTACACCACCCTCAGGGATTGGTACGTAAGCCGTTTCTTTATCTGTTCTTTGTTTATTATTACGTACTTTTAGTGCCGTCTTAATACCAAAAAAGATAATACCGTAAACAACTAATAAGAATAAAATACTTAAACCAGCATTGGTATAGTTATTAATAACAATGTGGTGCATATTATCAATTTGTTGTGCAGTTAAATCACTACCTTCTGCAATGCGACGATTGTATTCATTCGCTAAATAGAAGAAACCTTCTAATTGCGGATTAGTACTAAATAATTTCAATGCTAATGCCCATGTTGTACAAATTAATAACCAGATAGCTGGTATTATAGTTACCCAAACATATTGAGCACGTTTCATTTTGATTAATACAACTGTCGCTAAAACTAATGCAACCGCAGCAAGCATTTGGTTAGAGATGCCAAATAATGGCCATAAGCTCTTAACACCGCCTAATGGATCAACAACACCTTGATAGAGTAAATAGCCCCATAAGCCAACACAACCTAAAGTACCAATAAAACCTGCAATGAGGGAATCTGTTTTTTTCAAGAATGGAACAAAATTACCCAATAAATCTTGCAACATAAAGCGACCAGATCTGGTACCTGCATCAAGTGCTGTTAAAATAAATAGTGCTTCAAACAAAATACCAAAATGGTACCAAAAGCCCATATTTGCACCAGGTAAAATTTGATGGAATACATGCGCAATACCTACAGCTAATGTCGGTGCACCACCGGCACGATTTAAAACTGATGGCTCACCAATATCTTTTGCTGTTTGTATAATTTCCTCAGGTGAAATGACAAATCCCCAAGAACTCACTGCGGCGGCGGCATGAGTTGTCACGTCTTGCAATTGAGCCATAATCATGGGTGCATCTTCGGTTCCAAGTCTATGCAAATCTGGCATAGTAACACCTAAAGCTGCTGGCGGTGTATTCATTGCAAAATAAAGACCCGGCTCAATAATTGATGCAGCCACTAAAGCCATCATTGCAACAAATGACTCCATTAGCATTGCACCATAACCAATAAAACGAGCGTCGTTTTCATTGGCAAGTAATTTAGGTGTAGTACCTGACGAAATCAATGCATGGAAACCAGAAACCGCACCACAAGCAATGGTGATAAATAAGAATGGGAATAATGTTCCTTTCCAAACAGGCCCTGTTCCATCAACATATTGTGTAATTGCTGGCATTTTTAGATCTGGATTTAAAATAACAATTCCAATAGCCAAACCAACAATCACTCCAATTTTTAAGAATGTGGCTAAATAATCGCGTGGAGCTAAAATTAGCCATACAGGTAACATTGCCGAAACTAGCGCATAGCCAACTAATACATAAGTAATAGTTGTTGCTTTAAAGGTTAAAGCCGGTCCCCAATACGCATCATGCGCTATAACACCACCAAACCAGATAGATAAAACAAGCAACACAATACCAATAATTGATACTTCTGCTACTCGGCCTGGTCTAATAAATCGCATATAGATTCCCATAAATAGAGCTATGGGAACGGTTGAACAGACTGTAAAGACTCCCCATGGGCTTTCTGCCAAGGCCTTGACTACAATTAACGCTAATACTGCTAAGATGATTAACATGATCAAGAAACAACCAAATAGCGCAATAGTTCCTGGTATTACTCCCATTTCTTCTTTGATCATTTCACCTAGCGATGAGCCATTACGACGAGAAGATAAAAACAACACCATAAAGTCTTGTACCGCACCTGCAAAAACAACGCCTGCAAGTAACCAAAGTGTGCCAGGTAAATAACCGACTTGTGCCGCAAGTACTGGACCAACTAATGGACCTGCGCCAGCAATCGCGGCAAAATGGTGTCCAAATAATACATATTTATTTGTTGGGACATAATTTAAACCATCATTATTAATGACCGCTGGCGTGGCGCGAGTTGGATCTAACTGCATGACTCTTTTGGCAATATACAGACTATAATACCGGTAAGCGACTAGATAAATCGAAACTGCTGCCGCAACAATCCAAAGTGCACTAATGTGTTCACCACGCCGTAATGCAATAACTGCTAAACAAATTGCACCAACTATAGCAAGGATGAACCATGGAATATGTTTAAAGATTTTATTATTCATAATGATTCTCTTTGTGTTTTGTAAGATTAATTAATCGATACTTAAAACCATAACAAATTGTTAAAAAATTATAATTTAGGATAATGCAAAACTGACATTTTATTGTTATCGCTATACGATTCTTCTAACAATTTTAAGATTATAAGCATCAACTAAAGGTCTTTTTATGCTCAAGCGTATAGTAATTTTTTACTTTGAAGAATGATAATAGTATTTAAGTTATAGGTTAAATTGAGAGAGTGAATGGTTATAATTGATAGGTTAACGGTAAATAAAATGGTTTTGTAAAAAGAGTATTTTAGTTAGCTACAAACCTAATAGCTCTTTAAGAGGTTTTAAATAGCGACGGCTAACCGGCACCGAAATATCATTAATTAAAATAACTTCAACACCGCCAGTTTGATTAAAACGAATTTCTTTAAGTTTTTTTAAATTAATCAGATATTGCCTATGACACCGCACTAAACATGTTTTACTCTCAAGGGTTTTTAATGTTAGCTCAGTCAGATATTCTTGATTTGTTTCATTAAATACCAAAATTCCAGTTATTTTAGAGGCAATATAAAATACATCATCAAGATTTAATAAATAAATTCGGTTATGCCCTATGCATGGAATATAATTCAGTTTCTGATTAATACCTTTTAATTGGTTGATATTTCCAGAAAAACAATGATTATGCAGACGATATAGAGTTTTGTTTAGCCTTTCTGGTTCAACTGGCTTAAGTAAATAATCAAATGCTTGTTCTTCAAATGCTTTAACCGCAAACTCTCCATAAGCAGTTAAAAATATAATCCTTGGCATAGTTTCATGATCTAGCATTGATAGCATTTCAATACCATTTATTTTGGGCATTTGAATATCTAAAAACACTACATCTGGTTGATGTCGATGAATCTCTCGAATCGCTTCCATTGCATTATTACATTCAGCAACAATACAAATTTCAGGATCACTTTCAAGCAAGCAGCGCAAATTTTCGCGTGCAGGTAATTCATCATCAACAATAATTACGTTTAACATTAAGTAGTTATATCCTCTGATAACGGTAATATTATCATCACTTTGGTGTACTCATCAGCTTCACACTCTATCTTGATACCATAATCCTCGCCATAACGGATTTTAATTCGTTTATCAACTAAATTAAGCCCCAAACCTTTGGTATCTTTTTTATGTTCACAGTAATTGCCAGCATTGTCAATCACTTCTAAAACTAACGATTGCTCCAGTTTATAAGCACTAATTGTTACATTGCCGTTACCTATTAATTGAGATATTCCGTGTTTAATAGCATTTTCAACGATAGGTTGTAATGTAAAAGCTGGTAATTTTGCATATTCTAATTCAGTGGGAATGTCGATGTTGATAGTCAACTGATCCGTAAACCGCATTTTCTCGATTTGCAAATAAGCATTAACATGTTCTATTTCATCTTTTAGAGTAACAATTTCTTCGGTCCGTTTTAAATTTTTCCGGAAAAAAATAGAAAGGTTTTGCACTAGCTGTGAAGCCTGTGTTTTATCACGACGAATAACCGCCAATAATGTATTTAAGGCATTAAATAAGAAATGAGGATTAACTTGTGCATGCAGTAATTTAATTTCAGTTTTAGATAACAACTGCTTATAATGCTCATTTTGTCCAGCCAGAATTTGTGCAGATAATAAGCTAGCAATACCTTCGCCAAGAGTTCGATTTATTGTGCTAAATAACGTATTTTTTGCCTCATAAAGCTTAATCGTCCCCACGACAGTATTGTTTTCCCCTCTAAGCGGAATGACCAGCGTTGAACCTAAACGACAATTTTTATTTATTGAGCATTGGTAAGGTTGATGAACTCCATCAAGATATTGAACTTCATTTTTTTCGATTGCTTCTAAGGTATTATTTGAGGTTATTGGAGTTCCTGGCAAATGGTGATCATCACCAATACCAATAAAAGCGAGTATTTTTTCTCGATCAGTAATTGAAACAGCGCCAATATCAAGTTCTTGATAAATGATTTCAGCCACTTTAGTACTGTTTTGTTGATTAAAACCATCCCGAAGCAAACCTTCAGTACTAACAGCGATTTTTAATGCCTTAGCTGAAAAGGCTGAAGTATAGCGCTCAAATATTGCCCGCCTATCAAGTAAAATCCGCATAAACATCGCTGCACCAATACTATTTGCTACAATCATTGGCGCAGCAATACTCCTAACTGCATGCAACACCACATCAAAAGGTCGTGAAATTAATAGTACCAAGATCATTTCGAGCGATTCAACTAACAAACCTAATACACCGACCAAAAGAGGATTATAAATAAGATCTACTCTGCCCTTTTTCATCAGAAAATAATGTAATAATCCACTGAGTAACCCTATTAAAATGGTGGACAACATACAGCTTTCAGCGGTAATTCCACCTAAAGTATAACGATGAAGTCCTCCTGTAATTCCCACTAAAAAACCGACTAGTGGTCCACCTAGTAAACCGCCTAAAATAGCCCCAATTGCCCGTGTATTGGCAATAGTGTCTTCAATATGTAGACCAAAATAGCTTCCCATAATACAAAATAACGAAAATATACAATAACAAACCAATTTGTGAGGTAAATGAACTGTCACTTTCATTAGAGGAATAACGATCGGTGTTTTACTCAGTAAATAAGCAATAACTAAATAAACACACATTTGTTGAAGAAGCTGTAGAACAAGATCCAATTCAAACATAACTCTGACCACTGAATCAAAACCGCCGACAAAAGTCGGCGGAAATTAAAAAACGATTAATCAAGCAAAGTAAACGTTTGCTTGTCCTGAGTTGTCGAATCACTACCGATATACACATTAAATTTTCCTGGTTCGGCAACATATTGCATTTTATTGTTCCAGAATTTCAGCATATCATATTTAATCACAAATTTTACTTGCCCCTTAGTGTGTGGTTTTAAAGTAATATTATCAAACCCAATTAACTCTTTCACTGGGCGGCTAACCGACGCTGTCACATCTTGCAAATAAAGCTGGACGGTCTGCATACCTTCTCTATTCCCTGTATTTTCAACATTAACGGTGACAATAATTTCACCATCTCGATTCATTTTAGTACTTGATAACGAAAAGTCCATCGCAAAATTGGTATAACTCAAACCAAACCCAAAGGGGAATAACGGTTCATTAGGGCTATCAAAATACGAGGTTGTGTATTTACCCATATTTTCAGTACCGTGCGGGCGCCCAGTATTTAAATGGCTATAATAGACGGGGATCTGCCCAACATTATAAGGGAAAGACATGGGCAATTTGCCTGAAGGGTTATAATCACCAAATAGCACATCGGCAATAGCATTACCTCCTTCGGTTCCTAAAAACCAAGTTTCAAGCATCGCATCAGCTTGAGCATATTCTTCGGATAATGTTAAAGGACGACCATTCATTAAGACAATGACCACAGGTTTACCAGTTTTTTTCATTGCTTTAATTAATTGTTTTTGAGTTTTTTGCAGAGATAGATCTGTTCGACTTGATGACTCATGAGCCATACCTTCTGCTTCACCAACAAAGGCAATAACAATATCAGCTTTTTTAGCTATTTTCACCGCTTCTGCAATCATTTTGTCGGCTGGTCGATTATCAAATTTAGTTGTTTCTCCGTATAAATTTAGAAATCGATATAAATTTTCATCATCAGAAAGATTGGCACCAAATGCATAGCTAATTGATTCAGGATTTTTAACTGCATTTTTAATACCTTCTAATGGAGTTACCGCTAAATTAGCACGCCCAGCTCCCGACCAACTTCCCAAAATATCACGTTTTGAATCAGCTAATGGACCAATCACCGCAATTTTCTTATTTTTAGCTAGCGGTAATATCTCATTCTCATTTTTTAATAGCACAATACTACGGCGAGCCACATCACGAGCTTCTGCACGATGTAATCGATTATCAGCAAACATTGTGTCGATATCTAATTTCGGATCTAAATTACGTTTAGGATCACTAAATAATCCCATATCATATTTAAGTTCAAGTACATGACGACAAGCTTGGTTTATTTCATCTTCTGTGATAGCACCTTCTTTGACTAATTCAGGCAAAAATTGTAAGAAATATTCATCATTCATACTCATTTCAATACCAGCTTTAATCGCAACACGTACAGCATCTTTCGGATCACTAGCTACGCCATGATTAATAAGTTCACGAATAGCCCCATGATCACTAACAACAACACCATCAAAATGCCACTGAGTACGTAGTACTTCGGTTAATAACCAATGATTAGCCGTTGCTGGGATGCCATTAACGCTCACTAACGAAACCATAACTGCCCTGCTACCTGCATCAATTGCTGCTTTATAAGGCACAAGATATTCTTGGAACATTTTGCGTTCGCTCATGTCCGTACTGTTATACTCACGCCCAGCTTCAACTGCACCATAAAGTGCAAAATGTTTTACTGATGTCACCAATGATTTTTTATCGGCAAGCGATTGCTTTTGCATCTTTTCAACAAAAATACGTCCAGCTTCTGATGTTAAATAAGGATCTTCACCAAACCCTTCAGACACACGCCCCCATCTAGGATCACGTGTAATATCAACCATTGGCGCCCAAGTTATATTTAACCCATCCGCGGTAGCTTCGTCAGCTGATACTTCAGCAGCTTTTGCAATTGCACTACGATCCCAAGTAGATGCAATACCTAAATTAATTGGGAAGACAGTTCTATGACCATGAATTATATCAAAACCAAAAAATAGAGGGATTTTATTAGGAGATTTTAGAGCACGCTCCTGCATTTGAGAAAGGTCTGGTTCGACAACAGTATTAAAAATACCACCAATTTCACCTGCTTCAATTTGATCAAGTACTTTGTCTAAAGTTAGATCGCCACCAACACTAATTAGGCGCAATTGTCCCGCTTTTTCTTGAAGCGTCATTTTTGATAATAGATTATCAATAAAAACTTTTTTTATTTCCTTTACTTCGCTATTAGATTCTTGTGCAAACAAATACCCAGAAAAGATAAGAAAAAATAAATATATAGCTACTTTTTTCATCATAATAAATATTGTTATAATTAAGAGGATAGACAAGCAGACAGCATAACGTATTTACAAAAAATCTCGTTTTTTTATCTACTTACATTCAGGTTTAAAACATCATAATAGTTATTGCATCCCCTTATTCAAACACTGTCTTTTCTGAAATTTTTTTACAAAGTTTAAGGGATAATATTGCCGACAATTGTTGGCAATATCAACTCAATAACACATTAATCTCTAAAATTGGTAAATTGAAACGGTTGACCAAATTCGCTATTTTTAACTAATGCCATAGTAGCCTGTAAATCATCGCGTGATTTGCCTGTAACACGGACTTGTTCACCTTGTACTTGAGCTTGTACTTTAATTTTGCTGTCTTTGATCGCTTTTACAATCTTTTTAGATAGCTCTTTATCAATACCCTGCTTAAGCTTAACCGTAATGCTATAAAGTTTACCGCTGTGCTCCATCTCTTCAGGAATTTCGAGTGCACCACCATCAATACCTCGTTTAGCTAGCTTATCGCGCAGGATATCGAGCAGTTGCTGTACTTGAAAATCAGATTGGCTTGTTGCTTTAATCGTTTCATTTTTTTCATTTAATTCAAACGAAGCTTCAACATTTTTAAAGTCCCAACGAGTAGCTAACTCACGAGTGGCATTTTCAACACCATTTTTAACTTCTGGCATTTGAATTTCTGAAACGATATCAAAAGAAGGCATAAATTCTCCTCTTCTAATGGTTATAAAACTAAAATTATCTAGTTAATAAATAGAATAATTGTCGCCTAACAATAATTTAGGCGACTTTAAAATATAAGCGTAAATTAGTCGATAGTACGAAGCAACTCATTAATACCTACTTTACCTAAAGTTTTCGCATCAACCTTTTTAACAATAACTGCACAATAAAGACTATATTTGCCATCTTTTGTCGGCAAGTTGCCAGAAACAACTACTGAACCAGCTGGTACACGTCCATAGTGAATTTCACCGGTTGCACGGTCATAAATTTTAGTACTTTGACCAATAAAAACACCCATTGAAATGACGCTGCCTTCTTCAACAATAACGCCTTCAACTATTTCACTGCGTGCGCCAATAAAACAGTTATCTTCAATAATTGTTGGGTTAGCTTGTAACGGCTCTAAAACACCACCAATACCAACACCACCTGATAAATGAACATTTTTACCAATTTGCGCACAAGAACCAACTGTCACCCATGTATCAACCATTGTCCCTTCATCAACATAAGCACCAATATTAACATAAGAAGGCATTAATACAGTATTTCGAGCAACATAGGCACCTTTGCGAGCAATAGCAGATGGAACAACACGGAAACCTTCTTGTTGGAATCTTGCTTGATCATATTCAGCAAATTTTAATGGCACTTTGTCATAATAGTTAGTTGGACCGCCATCAATCAGTTGGTTTTCGTTAATACGGAAAGAGAGCAAAACCGCTTTTTTTAACCATTGATGAGTTATCCAGTCACCATTAATTTTTTCTGCGACACGCATTTTACCACTGTCTAATAAAGCAATGCATTGGTTAATCGCATCACGTGTAACTGTATCAACATTTGACGGTGTAATTTCAGCACGACGTTCAAATGCTGCTTCAATAATAGTTTGTAATTGTTGCATCTCAAGTTTCCTTTAATTTATAGTCTGTTAGCAAATAATAATTAGATAGACAGTATAATATAATCTTTCTTGCTTTTTAAGTGGTTTAATCAAAACACCACAATCAATATCCAAGCAATCAAAAACAATCGAAATCTTAGTAAAGTCATAGGAAATCACAAAAAACAGAAAAATAAAAGCTTTAATAAAAATCAATACCTTTTCTGATCACTTTGGGGATGTAATTGCACTGCTTTTTAACACAAAAACAACTCACAACCACATAAGGCTATGTTATTTGTCTTATTCTGGCGTCAGACAAATTTGTCTGACGCCAGAATAAAACTGATAGCATAGCCGATTTTTTTTAGATTGTTTTGTTCAATAAAAATACCGCATAAAACCCAAATAAAATCAATAGCATACCGGAGCAATTTTTTATCAAAACAATGCCTTTTTTGTTGTGGATAGAGTGGGTTGGTGTGGTGGTTTCGGACGTTTGGGCTTTGGGTGATAAAAATAGCTGTTGTGATCACGTCCGAGTCAGGGAGTTAAAGCGAATTCCCTAACAACCCTCGCTTTGGCTGCAGAATGTGGCCTTCGGCTCCCCTCCGCCGTCGCTCGGTCTTAACGCACCGTTTGTGGACGCGTTCCCGACGCACCACAAACTCGCCAAACATCCTGTTTGGCGTGCTAACCTCGCTCTGTTGTCGGCACATTCTGACGCCGGAGTAAGTCAGACAGTACAGCCGATTGTTTTTTTGTAATTATATGATTAATTATATTTTTATTGCCGCCTATACGGCGTTAAGGATAAATCCTGTTGATAAAAAAGCCCGCTCAGCTTTCTAAACCGCCTATACGGCGTTAAGGTAGAACTCAAGATTTGATAAATCTTGTTATATAAAGATAAACAACAATTTTGGCTTTGAAAACCCTTTTTTTGAACTGTTTTTTAATGTGTTGATTTTATTTGATTTTAAATTTTTGTAAAAAAAAGGGTTTAGAGCGGTTAATTTGCTGTTATTAGGGCGCTGTTCGTGATTTTGTTGGTTTGTTTTATGTTGGTGCTTTGCTTAGGTTGTGTAATTGATTGATTTTTTTTTGAAAACGGCAAAATAAAAAACTCAATAAAATCAATAGCCTACCGGAGCGATTTTTTGTGGTTTTTGCAGTGTTTTTTATAAAAAAGTGACTCATAAAAGCCACTCAAGGTTATGTTGTTGTCTTGTTACGGCGTCAGAATGTGCCGACAACAGAGCGAGGTTAGCACGCCAAACAGGGATGTTTGGCGAGTTTGTGGTGCGTCGGGAACGCGTCCACAAACGGTGCGTTAAGACCGAGCGACGGCGGAGGACAAATTTGTCTGGAACAAATTTGAACATCTGAGCATAGCGAAGATGGCCTCGTAGAGGCGAGTATCAGGATGATACGAGTATTGCCGG
>NZ_LZHA01000015.1:0-1994 GCF_001690335.1 Gilliamella sp. Gris1-4
TGCTCTTCCGATCTGTTGGTTGATTTTGATTATATTGTGAAAGAAGGCGATGAAATCGCTTTCTTTCCTCCAGTAACAGGTGGATAACATTATGGATCTTATCAATGTTAGTGAGCAGCCGATTGATGTTAATAAGTTAAACGATTGGCTTTCACAATTACCACAAGATGGTGCTGTTGTCTCTTTTATGGGCAAAGTTCGTAGTAATGAAAAACAAACGATAAGCTTATTTTTAGAACATTATGCAGGAATGACAGAGAAAGTCTTAGCTAATATCATAGCCCAAGCTAGAGAGCGGTGGCAATTAAGTCGAGTTGCGGTAATTCATCGAGTAGGTGAAATTATCGCAAATGAAAAGATTGTCTTTGTGGGAGCAAGTAGCGCACATCGTTCAGATGCGTTTGCAGCAGTAGAGTTCATTATGGATGTATTAAAGAACGAAGCGCCTTTTTGGAAAAAAGAACGAACGCCCCAAGGCGAAACTTGGGTTGAAGCAAAAAAAACAGATAAAGAAACATTGAGAAAATGGTATTAGTATTTATTTAGTATATAATGATATTAAGTTATGTCATTCTTTTTTAACTAGAGGTAATTAATGAGAAATAATTCACCTAATGGCTCGATTATTGAACAATCTAGTAATCGCATGCAAACATATATTAGTCATGTTTATGGTTGGATGCCGTCGGATTGCTTTTAACAGCCCTAGTTGCTTGGTTTGCATCCAATAACTATGCGCTTTTGAACGTTTTATATCAAGGTATGTGGGTGTTACTTATTGCTGAATTTGCTTTAGTTATTGCCATTTCTGCATTGATTAATCGCCTTTCTGGAGCTGTTGCGACAACATTATTCATGTTTTATTCGGTTTTAAATGGTTGCACATTTTCGATTTATTTTATTGTTTATACTTCATCATCAATAGCAAGTGTATTTTTTATTACAGCTGGAATGTTTGCAGCTTTGGCTCTTTATGGTTATACCACTAAACGTGATTTGTCTGGTTTTGGAAGCTTTTTATTTATGGGATTAGTGGGTATTATAATCGCTTCGCTCGTTAATATCTTCATGCAAAGCCAGCCGTTGATGTGGGCTATTACGTATATTGGTGTATTTGTTTTTGCTGGATTAACAGCTTATCATACGCAAAACCTGAAAGAATTTGGCGATCAATTATCGCAGGATGATCCTAATATGTTTAGGAGATTTGTTGTTTTAGGTGCACTAACCCTTTATCTTGATTTTATTAACTTATTCATTATGTTGTTAAGAATTTTTGCAGATCGTCGATAATTGCATTTAATTCAACTAAAAGGGCTCTAAATTGAGCCTTTTTTGTTAAAATTTTATTAGAATCGTATTTTTTTAGTACTAGTTTATTAAAAAGTTTCAGGAAAGACTATGTTTCAATATAAAATACAGTAAAATTCTTATTATAATGAATTAATAACTTACTTAACACTATGAAAAAATTATACTATTTTGCCTTAATTAATCTATTTATTTCATCAATACTATCAATTCGTTTCTTTCTTGTCCCCGAGGCATCATTTAATTGGCCGAGTGTGGCATTTTCAATATTTGCTGTATTGGGGCATTTTTTCTCGGCTTATTTATTACTTTTGGTTGTTTGTATACCTCTTTTATGGTTTAAACAAGCTATTCGCAATATTATTTTAGCTGCAATATTTAGCTTTATTCAAATTGGATTATATATCGATACTATTGTATTTCAACAGTATCGATTTCACGTAAATCAATCTGTCTTATCCATGGTTTTGTCTGGACAGGTTGTCGATTTTTCGATAATTACCTATTTTTTAATGTTTACGCTTATTGTTGTTGTATTTTGCACCGAGTATTTTATTCTTTACTTGCTCAATAACAAATTAACTTCATTGCATAAAAATTCAAGAATTGTTTTATTATCAACAATATTTCTTTTTAGTTCATTTTTAATTAGTCATGTTGTGCACATGATTGCATTTTATTAT
>NZ_LZHA01000016.1:0-19468 GCF_001690335.1 Gilliamella sp. Gris1-4
TAGGGCGTGTTGATCTTTCATGATTATTTTTTAGACGGCATGATGTGAGTTATAATAATTCAGCCAAAAACAACCATAACTCGATTCATCATGCCAAGAACAATGCTAACAGATAAACGGTGGGAAAAGCTACTACAAATAATGAAAAATACCGGCCGAGTTTATAATAAATCCGAGCATCGGATGACGTTTGAAGGGATCCTTTTCCGAATGAGAACCGGTATTCCTTGGCGAGATTTGCCAGAAGAGTTTGGTGAATGGAGCACTGTCTATAGGCGATTTAATTTGTGGTCTAAAAAAGGAATATTAGTTGATATTTTCAAACATTTATCACAACTAGCGGATTTTGAATGGGTGTTCCTAGATGGCTCGATTATCAGGGCTCATCAACATAGTACAGGCGCTGCAACGGAGTATTCCGAGCAAATAGGTCAGAGCTGTGGTGGTAATTCAACTAAAATTCATCTTGCGGTTGATAGTGGTGGTTTGCCTATTTGTTTTGAGCTTTCTGAAGGACAACGACATGATATCACTTATGCAGAAAACCTAGTTGAAAAGCTCGATGAAGTCAATACAGTGATAGCCGATAAAGGTTATGACAGCGAGCCTTTTCGGTGCTTTGTTCGTCAAAAAGGCGGACGAACGGTGATTGCTAAACGTAATTATGGTAAGGATATAGATAAAAGCAGTATGGATAGCTGCCTTTATCGCTATCGTCATTTAGTCGAGAATGCCTTTGCTAGAATCAAGCAATATCGTTCAATATCAACTAGATACGATAAGTTAGAAAGGAATTATGCCAGTATGGTATCACTGGCATTTATGTTAATGTGGCTGCCAATGTATTGTTGAGTAATTTATGTACAGCAAAGATCAACAGCCCCTAATAACATTGGAATATTTACTCCAGTTATAATTTCAAGATTAGAGTAATTACCCATCAGTTTTACCAGTGTATTAAAAGGCGTTCCACCTTTTAGATCTACCAAACATAAAACAGTTGAATTTTCTTTTGTTAATAACGCTAATTTTTGTTCAATCTGCTGTTGAAAACTTTCTAATGATTGTCCTATTGCAAATGAGGCTACTTCACATAGATCTTGCTGACCATAAATCATCTCAGTAGTTTCTATTAGGCTTTTTGCTGTTGGGCCATGTGTACTGATTAATACTGGAATCATTGATTAAATTTTCCTTATTTAATAATCCAAACAACGATAGTAACGACGAATTTTCATTGGATGACGATTTAGGTGTTCAATATAAGCATCAATTCGATTATTAATAGCTCGAAAAACAAACGGAGATAAATGACCTCGATATTTTTCAGAGATACCTGGCAATTCATAATCTTTGGTATCAATAATGGTATAATTACCACAAATTTGAGGAAGAAACTTTGCAACTCTTTCACTTAATGGACGCTGAGTATCTTCACCAACATAAACAGTAACTGCGGTATCACGATCGATAACTTCTAATGTACCATGGAAGAATTCAGCTGATTCAATTGATTTTGATCGTAACCAATGTTGCTCTTCCCAATAACACATCGCATGAGAATAAGTCGCCCCCCACTGATTACCAGCCCCCACAAAATAGTGCATCGCATCATTATGATGTTTTTCAGCAATTTCTTGACCAAATTTATCTGCTTTTTTAGCGACAGCAACAATATTTTTAGCAAAATATTGATCCATTTGTTGATAAAATTCATCATAATCTGAGAATTCACCAGCCAAATACATTAAACGATCTGCAGTCATAAAGAATTTTAACTGTTCATTCATTGGATAAGAAATAACATGATTCGCCATTTTACCAAGAGGTGACTCTGCTTTATCTAAAAACGCTAAAACGGTTGCACCAACTTCTTTTTGAATCTTATCAATCGCTTGC
This sequence comes from Gilliamella sp. Gris1-4, assembly GCF_001690335.1. NCBI lineage: Bacteria > Pseudomonadati > Pseudomonadota > Gammaproteobacteria > Orbales > Orbaceae > Gilliamella > Gilliamella sp. Gris1-4. The sequence continues at coordinate 1,900 of NZ_LZHA01000016.1, forward strand.
ACTACTTCTTGAGTTGAACCAGTAACTGAAGAAATAACAATCAAAGTATCTTTAGTAATTCTTTTATTACCGGTTACTAGGTATTCAGCGGCATGTTGAATAAAAGTTTCAATAGCAGATTTTTCTTTCATGTGAACAACCGCTTGCATGGATGATGCATAAGTACCACCAATGCCTAACCAACAAACATTGCTATAACCACGACTATGTATTTGATCAATGAATTGATTTATTTGTGGTCGCAACGCTAAAGCCCCATTCATGCTGTCTAGTTCTTTTTGTTCATCATATTTTCTCATTTTCAAACCCTCTTAATTTTAGATTTAGTTATTTGGTCAAACTCTGGATAAGTTGATTTTTCAAGGTTATGTCCTTTTAATTGTGACACTTGATAACTTAATAAGTGAATAGGAATTGTCATGAATAGTGACGTTAATAATTCATCACACTCAATATTTAAGCACAGATCACCAGATTTGGCTGAGTCAGAATTGTTCGCATAAATAGTTGAAATATTATATAATCATCAGGATGCAATCCTAGATAAGGACCATGCATATACTCTTCGAGTTCTTTACCAAAAGCTGTATTGCGTACCATTTCGGTAAATTTTGTTTCTCCTTCCCTAGCGATGCCATAAGTTGCCCCATAACCAATTAAAATGACTCTTTTGGCTTGGTAATATTGATCTTGGTGTTGATTCACCCAATCCTGGGATTGTTCTATCACTAGCGGTAATCGATAGGTAATTTTTTTAAATTGATCGATATAACTAACAAATTGCTGAACACTAATTTTGCCAATTTTTTGAGCAATTACTAATGCTATCAGCATCAAATCAAGTATAATTACACTATAACCAGCGCTCACGTACGGCATTTCTTCAATTGGCATTCCCATAGGTAGTACATGGTTACTTACCTTATATAAAGGACTTTCTGGATTACTAGTTAAGGAATAAATTGATTGTTTGTTTTTAAGAAATTCTTGAACCAAATGAACAGTTGAGTAACTTTCTCCTCCTTGGGAAATAGCCAAATATAATGTATTCGGATCGTTATAATACAAATAACTTGCAGCCATTGATGGATCTTCAACATACACTGGTATTTGCAATATTTTACTGATTAAGGGCCTAGCGCCATAAGCGGCATTAGCGCTTGAACCTGTTGCAAATATAACAACTGTGTTAAGTTGTTTAGCTTTTTTCAAATTAATAATATTAGTAAATAACATTTGGTAGTTATTCAAAATATCTTGATAATATTTGGATTCTAATCGAACATAATCAGCAATACTTTTCATATTATTTTCCTTATTGTCCTAATAACCCGCTCCAAGCACCAAAAATACCAATAAGCGCAATTAACAAAAGAATCCAATGAGCCTTTAACTCTTTTTTAACTAACACAAAGATGAATATCGTAAAAAGTAAGGGTAAGATTTGTGGAACAATACCATTAATAATATCTTGTAATGACGTTGCATCTGTTCCTGAACCTATTTTTAAAGGCATATTTAATGTCACCATGGTTGCCACCATGGCGCCCACCACGCAAAGCCCTAAAACCGAAGCACCATAAGATAATTTATCCATAAGCCCTGTTTTTTGGACTTTCTCAATAAATGAAGCACCAATGTTATATCCAATAAATAAACCAAAGTAACGCGCCAGAATGGCCGGCACATTAAAAATAAGCAAAAACAAAAGTGGACCTAAAATATTGCCTTGTGCAGCTAACGAAGCTCCAATACCTGTGGCAATAACTCTCAGCGTTCCCCAAAAGAATGAATCGCCTAAACCACTTAATGGACCCATGAGTGCTATTTTGACATCGTTGATTGAATTTTTATCAAAATTACTGTCTGTTGCGTTTTGTTCTTCCATCGCAATACAAATCCCCAAAGGGAAAGTAATTAACCAAGGTGTTACATTGTAAAATTCAAGGTGCCGTTGATAGGCATCAGTTAATTCTGCTTTATTATTACCATAGATTTTGTCTAACGCAGGACCCATTGCATAGGAATATCCTAAATTCATTTGTCGTTCATAGTTCCATGACCATTCAGCAGTAAAAGAGCGCCAAAATGTTTTGGTTAACTCTTTATTGGTTATTAATTTAGAATTCTTCATTTTCATAATTGATCTCCTGTGCACTCAACATATTGCCAGAATTGTTATTTTGTGTTTCATTGCCTTGTTCGATTATTATTTTTTTACCATTAAATGCTGAGTAACCGGTCAGTACTAAGACTAAACAAGCCCCAAAAATTGCCACACCAGTAACCGGTACGTTCATATAGACAGCCAACGCAAAACCAAAAATAAAGAAGGTAGCGTTGTTTTTTTTAATCATAATTTTCATCAATATGGCAAAACCAAATGCAGGTAGTAATCCTGTTGCGATACCTAAACCATCGATGATAAAGATTGGAATTGCATCTAATAAAGTGTTAATTGCTGAACTACCAAATAAGTAAGAAAACCCAACAACTAATCCAATAGGGAGATTAATTGAAATAAATCCACCAAATAAATTCATTAGATCCATGCCACGACCATTACCTTCGCTTGCGTATTTATCGGCTTTATGAACAAAATAAGGCAAAATAAAAAGAAAGCATAAGTTTTTGACTAACAGAACCAGAGAGGCTATTGGTAAGCAAAGTGGCAAAGCAATTTCAGCACTTTTACCTGCACCAATAGCAAAGGCTGTTCCTAAAACACTGCCAGAAATAAGTTCAGGGGGTATAGATGCACTGATAGAAAACGAGCCAACTAAAGCTAATTCTAACGATGCCCCAATAATAATACCTTGAGTGATATCGCCCATGACCAAACCAGCTAAAGTAAACGTTATTAAAGGTCTTGATAGCATTGATGACCCTAAAAAATATTCACCATTTGCTAGCATCGCAACCAACGCTAAAAGCACTGCAGTTAATTCGATACTCATTTTTTGTACTCTCCAAACTATTTTTCAAATTTTTGCGTTGATTCACTTGGAACTTGTTGAATATAAACATCAATACCGTCTTGTTGTAATGCTGTTAATAAATCGGCTTCTTTATCCGTTAGATTAATCGTTTTAGAATAGTTTTTAGTTCCTTCACGAGGTTTTGTTCCACCTAAATTAAGGCTAGTTATCAATCCATTTGTTCCGCGGATTAATTTTTCGGCATCTGTAACCGATTCAACCACAATCAACATTTGGTACTTATCGGTTACTCCTGAATTAATCGCTTCAATACTGTCACAAATTGACTTCATTACTAATTTTGCTTGTTCCGGCTTAGCTAATCGTATAGCTGATTTACGTAGTTCATCATTGGCTACAACATCATTGGCAACTAAAATTGTGTTAGCTCCAACAGTTTCAAACCAAGAAACAACAACTTGTCCATGTAATAAGCGGTGATCGACACGTAACAATTTAATCATTGGTATACCTCCTAAGTGAAATCCACAACATATTTTGTATTGCTAGCGAGTTTGTATTCAATAGCAATTGGATCGCTATTAATATCAAAATAATGATTAGATATTTTCAGTAATGGATCGTTAATATTGATGCGCAGCTGTTTCGCTAATTCAGCGTTAGCTACAATCAATTGCAAATCTTGCTCTAATTTATCGACTTTTTTCTTACCTGAGTTTGTAATTTCAAGAGCAGATAGCACTTTGATGATTGAAATCTGAAAATCAGGAAAATTATTAAGAGGCAGCAAAAATACTTCTTTAACTACACTATGTTTAGCTATTTCTAAAAAACTAATGTAGTAAATCAGTTCAGACGGTTTTATTTTTAGTAATTGACCGTAATAGGCGCCAGCCTGCCTTAGGTAGGAATCTTTAATAACCTTTTTATGGCTTTGATAGCTATAAGGTTTGATAATGCCGGTCATTTCTAAAATATTTTGGGTAGATAAGGATGGAGCAACAAATAAACCAACGCCTTTTTTTCTAACCACCATATTTTTCTCAACCAAAAGATCTATAGCCTTACGAACAGTTGTTCTGCTAACATCATAATCCTTTTGTATCTGACCTTCTGGAGGTAATTCTGCACCGACACTATATCGTTCAGATTTTATCTTCTCTGCTATATCAATGGCTATTTTTTCGAATAACTTCATTTATTTTTTTCCTTATAATTGAAGATATTTTTAGCCGATAAGTGGTAACGAAATCGATTTCCAATTAAATATTGATCGGAGTGCTCAAAAGGTTGAAAATCATCATCATAACTATAACTTGAGACTTTATAAATTGGTGTTCCTTCTTTAACAGCTAAATATTGAGCCCTATCTTCGGTTGCTGCTTCATAAGTTATCTCTTCTCGCCCATGACTTGGTGTGAAATGGTAATGTTCTTTTAGAAACTTATAGAGCGAAATATTATTTAAATCTTGTTTTTCTAAATCTTTAAATTTTTCAGAAGACAAATAGCTAATTTCATATGATAAGGGAATTTTACCTAATAAGCGCAATCTTATAATCCGGATCAAAGCTTGATTTGAAGCAAAAAACGTTCTTAATTCTGCTGGCATATTAATAATTTTATTAGAAATAACTTTTATGCTAATTTGGGCATTATTTTTTTTCTGGATTTCTTCACTAAACGAAGACATCTTGAGCATATTAATTTCAAAAACCTTATGATCTTCAACATGTTTTTCTGTTTGAAAAACATAACCTTCCATTACTAAATCGTTTAAAGCATTTCTTACTGTTGTTCGACTTACATTAAAGTATTCAGCCAGTGCACGCTCTGTCGATTTTTCTTTAATAATCGATGGATTAACTTTAATTTGTTCTTCAACATATGCTTTAGAAGCAATATCACGATATTCCAAAAATCATTCTCCATAATTGGGCTTTTTTATTTAAAAGATATATCTTAAATAACTTAATATAGCTATAAAAATATTAAAATAAGTACATGTTGTCAATTTTAAGTACCAAAAGTGTAGTAGAGATCACAATATTTGTTATTAATTAAATAAAATCATGAAGATAAAAAACTCATAAAACAACAACCATTTGATTTATTTAGAGAACATAATATATGTTGTAGGATTTTCTTACGTTAATTACCTCAATTTGAGAAACTACTATACAAAATTAAAACCTTATCATAGACAAGAGATATAGCGCCTATATCGTAAAGAAAAATAACTGTCACTGATTTGGCTAAACACAATAACAAAACCTATCTGGGTGAAATGCTACACGTTGATACCAAATGTTTATCCTTACTTAAAAACGAAACCAAATAAAAAACGCGAGAGGATTTATTCGTTGGTATTGATGATTTTTTATGCGAGAACTATGCGGGTATTTACCTCGATCCCAACTTAGCTCAGCACTGTTTCTACAATATGATGTGTTAGCCAATGTCCTTATACCATTGAATGCATTTATTCCGATAGTGGGCGTATATATCAAGGCACAGGTGAACATCTTGCTAAAACGTGTAATAACCGTCATATCAATCAAAAATTTCAAAACCTGAAAACCAATGGAAAAGCAGAAAGAGTAATACGAACTTTGAATTGAGATGTGGTGTAATCAGCAAATATTTAGCGATTCAAAAGAAAAATAACAAAAAATTAAGAGATTTATTTTAGGTTATAATAAAATTACCCCCTGTAAAACTATTTTGGGATGACGTAATATGATTTGTTAGAGGATTATTTAACTATGAAATATGAACAACTAGACGTTTTCATACATATGGAGAAAAGAAAATCTTTTATTTAAAGATGGTCGGCGAGAGAGGATTCGAACCTCCGACCCACTGGTCCCAAACCAGTTGCGCTACCAAGCTGCGCTACTCGCCGTTAGATTTTATATTTCATAAAATGGGGTGGCTAATGGGATTCGAACCCACGACAACTGGAATCACAATCCAGGGCTCTACCAACTGAGCTATAGCCACCACAGAAGCAGGACAAAATATTACGCATAAAAAATAATATTGTCCAGTAAATTTTTAAAAAAATATGCTAGTTGCTTATATTAAAAGCGCTAAAAGCCTAATATTTTAGCGTTAAGCAAATATTTATGTTTTATGCGACATGATATCAATAATCTGTGTGTCAGTTATTTTCATACTTTGACTAACAATTGCACCAAGATTATTGATTGATGTTTCCACGCTATCACAAACAATACCTTCTTTACCTGTCACTCTAACTTGGCTTAATGCCATTAATACTGCTTTAAATCCAGAAGATACTGAAGTTGATACTTTCATTGCGCAACTGTTTGAAGCACCATCACAAATAATACCAGATAAATCGCCAATCATATTACAAATAGTCATATCAATAGGCTCATAATGCCCATTACCAAGCAATAATGCCATGCCAGCGGCGGATCCCATAGCGGCAGTTGATGCAGCACAAAGCGCTGACAATGGTGGAAACTTGCTATGTATGTAAATTGCAATAGTGTGTGACAAAATAAGCGCTCTTGCTAATTGCTCTGGCGTTGCTTGTAGATAATCAGCCACAACAACAACTGGCATAGTTGCGGTAATACCTTGATTACCTGAACCGGAATTACTCATTGCTGGCAGTCTTGCACCTCCCATTCTGGCATCTGATGCAGCAGTTGTACGAATAATCACTTTTGATAGTAAATCATCAGATAATAGCCCTGTTTTTATTTGTCCATGTAATGTTGCTGCAATGCTTAAGCCATAGGTTCTTTTTAATCCTTCTTGAGATAAAGCATCGTTGAGCTTAGCTGAGTGCAAAATAAATGCTATATCTTTAAAATTAGCTTGAGTTGCAAAGTCATAAATTAATCTCACCGATATATTTTCGATTATTGCATCATGTTTTGATTCATTTAAGTTAAGTTTATCTGCCTTAAAGATGACTTCACCATTTTTTTCAATTAAACTGACGTTGGTGTGTGAGTTTTCAATGCAGACTTTAATATGATCAGTTGAGGTATAAATATTAGCTTGAGTATAAATAGCTTTATTATTATTTGCTATTTTTACGCTGACTTTGTTGTCAGTAAGCAATTTTTTTGCTCGAATAATTTGATTTGCTGTTATATTTTTTAATACTTCAAGTCCTGCATCGGCATCACCACCGATTGCTCCAATGGCAGCCGCAATCGGTAATCCAACCATACCGGTACCTGGCACAGTTACCCCCATACCATTTTTCATTAAATTAGGCGAAACATAAGCGTCAATTTTTTCAATAATTTTGTTGCTACTATATTGCATCGCAATAGCTGCAGCCAAAGCTAAAGATATAGGCTCAGTACAACCAACTGCAGGTAAAACTTCATGTTTTACCAATTGAATTAATTGTTGCCATATTACTTGTTGTTCCATTTTTTATCTCCATATTAACTTTAGTAATGTTAAATGGTGAAACATTTAATGTTAAGTAAGCAGACTATTTTAGTCTATCTTAATTAAGAATTGAATAATACCTATTACAACCATTAGAAAGTAATATGATGGTTATGATAGTTATTGTCAAAAGATATATTAAAACATATAGTTATATCTGAAACCTTTTTACATTATTTAATAGTAAATTAAATAATCAGGAATAGTTTAAAATATGTAATATTTTAGTAAAAGAACCTGACTTTTTTTTTATTATTGCAATAATGTAAAAACCTATAATTAGATAACAATGGCGATTGCGGTTATGATAAATATTTTATTAATAGATGATGATATTGAATTATCACAAATGCTTAGCGAATATTTGACTAATGAAGGTTTTAATGTCAAAAGTGTTTATTTAGGTAAAGATGGTATTGATGAAGCACTATCAGGTAAATATCGTGCAGCAATCTTAGACGTGATGTTACCAGATATTAATGGTATTGATGTCCTGAAAAGCATCCGTCAACAATGTAATATGCCTGTTATTATGTTAACTGCTAAGGGAGATAATATTGATCGCGTTTTGGGTTTGGAATTAGGTGCTGATGATTACATTCCAAAACCATGTTATCCGCGTGAATTATTAGCAAGATTACGTGCAGTTTTACGACGTTTTGATGAGCGTTCGGTCGAAATGGTTGATGATAAAAAATATCATTTTAATGGTTTAATGTTAGATCTACCTCAACGGCTTTGTACGTGGAATGGACAAGTGATTGATTTGACATCAACCGAGTTTAATTTATTAGTTCTATTAGTGAAGCATAGCGAACGAGTGGTAACTAAAGAAGAATTATCTGAAATTGGACTTGGTCGAGCAAGAGAACTTTATGATCGTAGTGTTGATGTCCATATCAGCAATATTCGCCAAAAATTACATCAAGTTGCACAAAATGATGTGACAATAGAGACGATTAGAGCCGTCGGTTACCGTATTCGTTAACAAACAAATAGGCTTGACATGAATCATCGATTATTCTGGAAAATACTTATCACGTTTGGGGTAATCTTTTATCTTACCTTCCAATTGACTTGGATTGCGTTTTCTATTTATGTAGAAAATAAAACTCAAAGATTTCTCAATCATATGCCGACGAAAGTCGATATGATTGCCCAGTTATTACATGTAGCTGGTGAAGATGAAACACTTAATTTTATAGCACATTTACCTGAGCGAGAAAGAACGTTACTGTCAATAAAATTAGTTTCTCCACTGAATGATCAAGTTAATATTTTAACCGATGAATTAGAAACACCTACATATGCTTATCAACGCATGACCGTCGCTCCTGACGGAACTCTTTATTCTGTTTCATTTAAAGAGGATAAAGAGGATCATGTTAAAAAGGCATTGTTCAACATGCCCTTGCCCATTGTATTAATGGGCATATGTGTTGGACTTGTTTTTAGCCTTTTTCTAGCATGGAATTTAACTAGACCGATGAGGTTATTAAGGCAAGGTTTTTTCAAGGTATCTCAGGGAGATCTTTCTGTCAGATTATTCAATAAACTAAAACCTAGGCGTGACGAACTTAGTGAATTAGGTAAAGATTTTGATATGATGGTTGAGCAACTTAATATATTACTTTCTGATCGTCAGTCTCTCCTTCATGATGTTTCCCATGAGCTTAGAACTCCACTTGCTCGATTGCAACTAGCAATTGGACTTGCTCAACAAAATAAACAAAATATTGATACATCTTTAGCTAGAATAGAGTTAGAGTCAGAACGTTTAGATCAGTTAATTGGCGAAATTCTAAATTATTCTCGTGCTGAAATGAATAATCGCACTGATGAATATTTTGATTTAAAAGACTTAATAAGTGTAGTAATCAATGATGCTAATTATGAAGCTAATCACCAGTTAATTGAAGTACATTTTACTTTATCATCTATTACTCATCCAATTGTTAAAGGTAATTCAGAACAAATACGTCGTGCTATTGAAAACATTATTCGCAATGCTATTCGTTTTTCAAAAGCTAAGCAAGCCGTAGAAGTTTCATTAAAAGAAACTGGTAAGTATTTACAAATTGAAGTTAAAGATCGAGGTCCTGGAGTTGAAGAAAACAAGTTATCAAGTATTTTTGAACCCTTTGTCCGTATTCAATCTCCACAATTAGGTAAAGGTTATGGCCTAGGACTGGCTATTGCTAGAAAGACCGTCATTATGCATAACGGTACTATCCAAGCATCTAACCGTGATGGTGGGGGCCTTATTGTAACAATATGTTTGCCTTATTGGAGAAAACATTAATAATAAAAATATATTAATAACAATCAGCATTCACAGTTAATACATACTCTTTAACTAGACTTTCTAGCTTGATTTTATCGTGTCCTATGAAACTTAAAGCTTTCATGATAACTTCTGGATCTCTTTCCAATACAGTTTTGTATTGGTCAATATATTGACTAGCAATAGGTCTATATGACCAGTGCCATTCTTCAGGTTGATATCCTCCTTTGCGTCCTTCATTAAAAGCTTGGCAAAATCCATATTTAGGCAGATTTTTTTGAAGCCATTTATATAGAATAATGCCTTTTTTATCATCCTTAAAATATGTTGATGAAACGCTGGTAATATCAATATCTGTTCCCCAATGATGCCTTGATGTGCCAGGCATAGACGAAAATTTTAGAATTTCTTCAGCAATTTTTTCTGGGTCATTTATTTTAGCTGATAAAGCATCCCATTTCCGTTGCCAAATACCGTTTTGGTAAGTATAATTTCGTGTTGCACTTACTATGATAAAAGGAATATCTGGATGAACTTTTTTAAAGTCATTGTAGGCTTTTATAAGTTGTTCGGTTGGTTCTTTTTGTAGATACATTCCTTTTTTATTAACAGGTAGTATAGTTGAGTCTAACGCAATAAAACCATTATCTTTTTTTTCGTCAAACTGTCCAATCAGTTTATTTAATGTGATCTGTTGTGCCATGGTAAAAGTAGGAAATAGAAGTAAAGATAATTTTAAAGTCAAACCACCTATTTTTTCTAACATTGTTGATTTCTTCATCTTTCAAGCATTGCCAATATTCTATATAGCCAGATTAAGTTAAAAACAGTATAATCCTTTTCCTAAAAAAAGAAATAGCCATAATGTGTAAAAACGAGGCCTTATGTTAACAACATCTACATCTAATACGTCTCAAAATTGTTTAGACGCTGCCAATACAATGAATCTTAATACAACTAATTCCATAAACGAAAGAATAAATTTACTAAACTTCACACGCCAACAATTAAGAGAGTTTTTTATATCACTTGGTGAAAAACCGTTTCGAGCTGATCAAGTAATGAAATGGATCTATCATTTTGGTGTAGATAATTTTGATCAAATGACCGATATCAATAAAAAACTACGTGAACAACTAAAGACTTTAGCAGAAATTAAAGCTCCGAAGATTGCCATAGAACAGCGTTCTTCTGATGGCACAATAAAATGGGCACTTGATGTTGGTAATAACCAACTGATTGAGTCTGTTTATATTCCTGAACGTGATCGTGCAACATTATGTGTTTCATCTCAAGTTGGTTGCGCATTAGAGTGTAAATTTTGTTCTACAGCCCAACAAGGATTTAATCGTAATTTAACCGTTTCTGAAATTATTGGCCAAGTATGGCGTGCATCAAATGCAATTGGTGTCACCGGAAAATTAGCAGATAGGCCCATTACTAATGTAGTTATGATGGGTATGGGTGAACCGCTACTTAATTTATCTAATGTTGCACCAGCTATGGAAATTATGTTAGATGATTTTGGCTATGGTTTATCCAAAAGGCGTGTAACACTATCGACATCAGGAGTTGTTCCCGCTTTAGATAAGCTAGCCGGTATGATTGATGTGGCGCTAGCGATATCACTTCATGCACCTAATGATACTATTCGTAGTGAAATTATGCCAATTAACCTAAAATACAATATGTCTATGCTGCGTGATTCAATTCTGCGTTATCTTTCATCTTCAAACGCAAATCACGGAAAAGTAACTATTGAATATGTATTACTTAATCAAATTAACGATGGCGTTGAACATGCTCATGAGCTTGCTCAATTCCTAAAAAATGTACCTAGCAAAATTAATTTAATTCCTTGGAATCCGTTCCCTGGTGCACCTTATTCAAGATGTTCAAATACACGAATTGATCGCTTCATGAAAACATTAATGGGATATGGATTTACCGTAATAGTTCGTAAAACACGGGGGGATGATATCGATGCTGCATGTGGCCAGTTAGCTGGAGAAGTTGTTGACCGCACTAAAAGGACTCTTTATAAAAAGCAGAACCTTGTTAAGCAAACAGCATAAGGATAAATCTTTATAAAAAGGAGAGATAGATGAAGAAATTGTTAGTTATAACTAGCTATTTTTTGATGATAGTACTAGCGGGTTGCCAAATGAAAGACAACAATGAATTTGATCCAGAAAAAGCAGCTTTGGCTAGAATGCGACTTGGATTAGGATATCTTGCTAAAGCAAATGAGTCAGAAGAAAATATCAAAATAGCGCATTATAATCTAAAATTAGCTGCACAATACTCTCCAAATAATCCCCAAGTTATGTTAGCCATGGCAATGTTTGATCAACATGTTGGTGAATACAACGAAGCCGAGATGATTTACAAACGTATTACTCTAATGCAACCAGGTAATGGATTATATCATGTCCATTATGGTTCTTTTTTATGTGGTCGAGATCGTTATCAAGAAGCAAAAAAACAATTTGAACAGAGTATTGAGTTCGATCGTCATCGTTGGAAAGCTGATGCTTATGAACAATATGGTTATTGTGCAATCCAAAATAATGATAAAAAAATAGCTGACTTAATGTTTAAGCAACTTTTTCAATATGATGCTAATCGTCGAGACAACGTTATAAAAACAGCTGAACTTTATAAAAATAAAGGTGATAAAAAAATAGCAAATTATCTATTTTCAGTAACAAATAAATAAATCATCACCCATTATTATAATAGTAATAAATTTTTAATAATTATAAGCAAGAGTATATGTCATGAATTTTTGGGCTATTTTATTATTAGCACTAGCAATGTCAACCGACGCCTTTGCTGTCGCCGTTTGTCGTGGGATTTCACTTAAATCAACACCAATTTTAGGCGCATTCAAAATTGGTATTCTATTTGGTGTTGTTGAGGCTATTACCCCATTGCTTGGCTGGTTAGTTGGTTATATTGCATTGCAATATATTGAACAATGGGATCATTGGGTTGTATTTGCTGTCATGCTATTTTTAGGCATTAATATGATATATAACAGCCAGAAACAATCAGATGGAAATTGCCAAGAAGATGAATTAACATCATCAAAAAAATCTTTTCTAATGCTAATTTTCACAGCAATTTCAACCAGTATAGATGCGTTTGCCGTTGGTGTTGGCTTAGCATTAGCAAGTGTTAATATCTTTTTTGCTGCATCAATGATTGGACTCGCTACCTGTACAATGGTTACTATTGGGTTATTATTGGGTAATAAAATTGGTTGTTTAATTGGTAAACGGGCTGAGCTTTTGGGCGGGTTAGTACTTATTTCTATTGGAGTAATAACTCTTTATCAACATCTTTCAGTTTAATATTTCAAATAAAAATACTTTTTATACTGTTAGGTTTCGAACGTTTTATTGATTGATATATTTTATCCAAATTTAAATAACGTCCGAAACCAATCACTTTCCTTAATAAAGGTTACAGAAAACTAACTCTATCTTATCTTCCTTTAATTTTTGTAAAATTCCATATCAAAACTATGTGTCTGCTGGTTATAAATTGCTTTAAACACTCCTTGATCATGAGGATTCTGCAAAATATGATTAACAATAAATGGCCTAACATTGGTTTTTATATACCCCGGCAATCCTCGGGCACCACGAATGATATCATAATGATCGTGACAGAATGTACTGATACAAGAATCTTTTATTTCGATAGTGTAGCCACGATGACTATATGATTGATTTAATTTGTCAATTTCTCGACGAATAATCCGTTCAATAACTTCCATTGGTAGACGTTTAAAATGAAGAATATTTTCTCGTCCATTAAAACGATTAAGCAGTTCTGAACGATAAGTATTATTCAGTTCATTTGTCGCTAATTCACATGCAGCCTCATCAGAAAGATTAGGATCCAAATAGTAAGATTGTCCAATATTTGAGGTCATAATAATCATGATATCAGAAAAATCGACAGTTCGACCTACATTATCGGTTAATCGTCCGTCCGATAAGATCTGTAAAAAGATATTAAAGACATCAGGATGTGCTTTTTCAATCTCATCAAATAAATAGATTCCAACCGGTTTTGTTCTAACTGAGTTTGTTAAAATTCCACCTGCTTCAAATCCTTCGTATCCTGGAGGTGCACCAATTAATTTAGCAACAGCATGTTTTTCCATGTATTCTGACATATCAAAACGAACCAACGATTTTTCGTCACCATAAACATATTCCGCTAAAGCTTTGGCCATTTCAGTTTTACCTACACCAGATGGACCTAAAAATAGGTAAGACATTGCAGGGCCTGATTCTTCAAGCGTGTCAACTTTAGCCACCTTTACCGAATTGGCGACATGTTTAACAATGTTATCTTGACCAAAAATTCGCGATAATAAATTTGCCTCCAAATTAATCAAGTTTTCAACTTCATTCTCATCTAATTTGTTTGCTGATATACCTGAAACTTTGCTAAATTCAGCAATCACTTCTTGGCGATTTAATCGCAAATCTTTATTGGCTAGCATCACCAATTTTTGATGTTGTTCATTATTTTGTGCAATTTCAGCATCAATTTGTCGAATTTTTTCCTTTAATTTAGCGACTGCTGGAGAGTCAAATCCTCCAGCCGTTAATTGCGCGAATGTCTTTATAGCAACTGATTCTGAATTTTTATTATTGTCCTCTTCTTCTTGTAACTGAGTGATTTCATCTTGCAGTTTGAAGCGTAACGTTTCAGCATCACGTTGATATTGATATGTTTTACTAATTTCAGACTTTAAATTCTGCCAATCTTGCTGCCATTGTTCAAGCTGCTGCCGCAAATCATATTGTTCTGTTTCACTGGTACTTTTTTCGATCTTACCCAGTAACTCAGCAATTTTTGGATGCTGTTTATGTGTAAGTTGACGATAACTAGCAAGCGCACGATCAAGTAATGAAATAGCACGTTGAGGCTGTGCCCCACCTAAACCTAAACTATCACGATATTTACAGGTTAAATGTATCGCTTCATCAATAGCATCTTGATCCACTTCAATTTTGTGGTATCCTGATAACTCCTTTGCAACAGTAGTAACAATGGAATTTAAATTATCCCCAGTAGGTTCTTTGACATCGTAAAGTGTGTAAAGTTCAGGCATATTCGTGCTAGCCTTTAGCACACTACTAAGTTTATCATCACGAACTTCGAGGATAACTTGAAAATTATTTGATTTATCGGCGTTATTTAGAGCATTAATAAAATGAGCATTACCTGTATTATGTGCTGCTTCTAAAAAATTAGCCGTATCAGTAATAATCAGCACTGACTCAGGAGTTTGCATTAGCTTTTTTAAAATACTTTGAAACTCATTATTTATCTTAGTACTATCACCGCTAGAAAAAAGAGCATCACAATTTAACCAAAATAATTTTTTTACAATCAAATCAAATGGTGTATCTGGGTTATTTTTAGCCGCCTGTAAACCAAGACTAAGCATTGAAACACCTACACCTGCAGGCCCTGTCAACAAAAGAGAATTTGATGATTTTCGTATGAGAATAGACGATATTCTCTCTAAATCATGTTCCCTTCCTACTAAAGTAAAATTAGGGTATTGCGCTAAATATTCACGCCCTCTAACTAAATACATTGTGCATTCCTTTGTTATAGTTTAAAGGGTGAAGTAGTATGTGAGCTATCTTTTTTGGTTTCAGATTTTTCTGATAAAACATCACCTGTCACCGCAATAAATTCTCGTGTATCACTTTGAACATCTTTGGACATTTTTTCAATTTCTTCCAAATTTGCTCGCATTGTTTCTAGTGCCGCACGGGTGATTTCAGTCGCTTCTTTTTGGGTATCACCAAATTCCGCTAAATTTTGTAGCATGGCTTCTAAATCATTATTAATTTCATCACGACCAGTTGCAATTCGAATAGCTTCATTTTTAGCAATGTCATTTGTTACTCGAGTCATTTCGGCTAAAGTATTACCGGCCATTGATTGTGCTTCATTAATTGCAGCTGAGTTAACTGCTGTTACAACAACACTGAGTTGTGAAGCAACCGATGCGATGCCTCTTGAATGCATTGCTCTTGCACTTTCAACTTGTTTTTTGGTTGCTGCTTGCATATTACGAATTTTAATAGCTTCAGTTGTTAATTCACCATAGGTTTGCATAGTATCGACAGTTGCTGTGGATACAGTATCAATGTGTTCATCCAAATTACGGCGTGTTTCATCAAGCTTCATTGACTCTAACAAATTATCACCAACATCTTTACTCTCAAGCTCTTGTCTACGTTCACGATGGACTTTCTCTACTTTTTTGGTCGCTTCGTTCATAATGGCATAAATTTGTATCATATTGCCATTATTGTCACTAAGTCCTTCAATCTGTTTAACCATTTTTTCAAGATGATTACGAATTGCACCAAAACGCTCTTTACCTTGATTCACAAATTTTAATGCCGATTCAACCATATCAGCTTGACGTAATGTATGCTGTTCTGAAGTTAAATTTAGCAACTCTTTTAATTTTTCAACATCGATTGATTCAGAGCGTTGCTCGTGACGCTTTGTAATTTCTATCTGAATATCATCTAATTCTTTATTTTTGTTTTTTATTTGTTGATTTAATTTAGCTATTTTTTCTTCATTAGTCACAATTTTAGCTTTTGATGCGGCTTTAATTTTCCCTAGGCCAAAAAACTTTTTATCCTGTTGTAATAACTCTATTTCTTTTTTTAATTCAGATATTTGTTTTTCAATATTAATAATTTCACTTTGCACATTTGCTTTTTGCGTTACTTTTTCTTCGTCCCATTCTTGATCGGCTTTAATTTGAGCTAATGCATTTCGGGTTTCACCATTTTGGCGTAAGTTATATAAAGCATCGGTGAGTTCGGTAAGTGGTTTTATTTTTTCGATAAAATCATTAAGATCATTATTAAAATCAGCATACACTCGTTGTAATTCAGCAAATACTTCGGTATCAGTCATCTCAATACGTTGTTTAGACATCTCTTCAGAAATTGATTGAAGATATTCTTTAAATGTATCAAATTCTTGAATTTTTGCCCGATCAATTTCCTTATTGTCAGAAAATTCTAAAATATTAGTAACTTCTTCTACTTTTTGTTCCAGTGAAAGACTATCTGAAAAAATAACTTTAAAAAAAGTATTTTCTTGAATATTAGCAAGTGGAGTTTCTACTTTTGCTTTTTTTTCACGTTGTCTAACCGAATAGTCTTTTTCTTCTGTATTGGCTAATTTTTTTCTTGGAGCTACACCCATTATTTCTTTCCTTAATTGCTTATTTCTATATTCACTTATTATTTAATTACTTTAAATTCTATTTTAAATAAAAAAATAAAGTTTGGAACAATAATTTGATCTTATAGAAAAGATAAATTTCATCTTTTCATAATGTTATTATCTATTTAACATCTGATTTTGACAAGTAAAACAGTCATACAAAATCAGAAAATTAAAAAATAAATGATAATCATCAAGTATAGAGCAAGCTTTTTGCTAGTATAACAGATTATTATCTATACTTTATTTAATCGATTAAAAATTTAAATTATTATTGGTATTTTTAGGGCGTGTTGATCTTTCATGATTATTTTTTAGACGGCATGATGTGAGTTATAATAATTCAGCCAAAAACAACCATAACTCGATTCATCATGCCAAGAACAATGCTAACAGATAAACGGTGGGAAAAGCTACTACAAATAATGAAAAATACCGGCCGAGTTTATAATAAATCCGAGCATCGGATGACGTTTGAAGGGATCCTTTTCCGAATGAGAACCGGTATTCCTTGGCGAGATTTGCCAGAAGAGTTTGGTGAATGGAGCACTGTCTATAGGCGATTTAATTTGTGGTCTAAAAAAGGAATATTAGTTGATATTTTCAAA
>NZ_LZHA01000017.1:0-8732 GCF_001690335.1 Gilliamella sp. Gris1-4
ATAATGTATATTATGTTAAATAATGTATATTATTACGAACTGTTAAATCACCCTCATTTATCATAAGATATTTTTATTCAAATGCTTTATTTCTTTGCCATAAATATAATCTCACTTCCAGGAAGTGGCATTTTTAAAATGTGTTTTTTTATTTTACCCCATACTTGCATTTCGCAAGCTTTACAATTTATTTACATTATTTAACGAATAAATATAAATATTAATTAATGAGCAATTGTTGTTTTATTATAAAATATGATAACCTAATCATTTAATAAATTGTGATTATTTCCTTAATATGCCAAATATTTTTAAGACATTACGTTCAAAAAGTTATTCTGTTCCATGTGAATTATGTAGTATAGGATCTTTCTGCATTCCTATGTTACTTAACAATAAATTGAAAAGTATATTAGAACGCAAAATGTCTTATGCTAAAAATGAAATCCTAGCTAAATCTAATACACCCTTTACTAAATTTTATATTATTCATTCAGGCGCATTAAAAACTTTTGTAACAACTCCAGATAATCAACAACAAATTAATGGTTTTTATTTACCTGGTGATATTGTTGGTTTGGATTCAATTTCAACTCAAGTATATAACAATAACATTCAAGCGCTTAGTAATACCCTTGTTTGCGAACTTTATTATGATGAACTGATGTCGTTAGTTGATACTCAAAAAAAGATCAGAGACCTAGTGTTTAATTTGTTAAGTTCTGATCTTTATAATTACCAAAAATTAGTTTTATGTTATTCTCAGAAAAAAGCGGAGGAACGACTAGCAACCTTTATTTATTCGCTTTATCAGCGTTATGAAAAAAGAGGTCATTCCTCATTAAATATTAAGCTTATGATGAGTCGATCTGATATTGCTAACTATTTAGGTTTAACAATTGAAACAGTTAGCAGAAATTTATCAAAGTTACAAGAACAAAATATTTTATCAGCTAGGGGAAAATATATATTTATCAAAAAACTAAAAGATTTAATTGATTTAGGAAATTAGATTTATTTATGTTAGAATAATCAGGATAACTTTTGTAAGGTCTTAATATATGACAAGTTTAAAAAAAACGATCATTGTAGCAAGTTTGGCCGTAACCTCTTTTAGTTCGTTTGCAGCCCAACAATTAACGGAGCAGCAAGCTAAAGCTTTACAACCATTTAAAAGTATAACCATCCGAGGGGCTTTTTATACTGATAGTGATTATATTATGGCGATGTCAAAAGTCGCTGATAAAGAAGGAGCCGCTTCCTTTTATATAACCACAACTAATATCAGCCCTTCGAATGATACTTTAAGAATTGTGTATGCAAAATTATATAAAGCCGATGCTCCTAAAGCAGAAGAACAAGTTGAAAGCCTTCGCAAGTTTGAAGGTATTTATGAATATCCAAAATCTAAAGCCATACGTTTAGAGCCTTTCAACATTGTGCGTATTCGCGGTTATTTTCCCAGTGAATATGATATTAACCAAGCAATTGCTAAGGAAGCATCAGCAAAAGGTGCTTATGCTTATTATATTGATTCACGTAGTGAATTAGGTAGTAATATACAAGTTGCGGCTTATTTGTTTAAGAAAGATGCACCTGAACGTAAACTTCAACCCGAGGATGCAATTCCATATGACTCTGAAGCAGGCCAACAAGCTCTAGCGAAAGGTGGTGATGCGGCTATGCAGGTAGAAAAACCTGGTTATTATTCTCCTTCAGCTTTTAATGAAAAATTTTATGCGGATAAATTTAATAATAAAGTAAAAGTCATTGATCAAACTGCTCACAAAGTAACAACGTCTGGAACAACTAATGCTTCTGCATCTCAAGTTACGACGATAAAAACTGAGCCACAACGCGTTACACGTTACACTGTCACCCTCCCCGATGGACGAAAGATTCAAGAATTGAATGATGCAACTGCAGCAAAAATGGTTGCGTTTGATACAATTAAATTTAGAGGTTACTATGTAACTGATCAGGAAATTTCTTATCAAGCGGGTAAACGAGCTATTGATGCTGGGGCCAAGTATTATCATATTGCTAGAATCGCCCATGATTCAAATGGTCCAAATATAACTGTTTTTGTAGATCTGTATCGATAGTTTATATAGACAATCGGGCGCAAAGCGCCCTATTTTTTTGTATGAACCTATAGTTGTGATTTAACCACATCAATTTGCTGCTTGATGCGTTTTGCTGAAATTGGATATGATGTACCAAGCTGTTGCGCAAATAAATTTACTCTTAATTCTTCAATCATCCAACGAATATCTGTCACTTTAGTGTCTGATTGTTGATTGTTTGGTAAACTATTAATCCAATTATCATACTGATTTTGAACATCTTCTATAATACTCATTGATTGTCTATCTCTTGCCATATTTTGAAATAATTTTTCAATTCTTTTCTCAATTGCCGATAAATATCGAGAGATATCATTCAATCTTTTATAACTTGATTGAGCAACAAATCCTTTATAAACTAACTTATTAAGTTGTTGTTTGATATCTGATAAGGCAAATGCTAAAGATAAATCAACGCGCCCTTTTACCTTTTTATTAATGCTAAAATGCAAAGTTAGTATTGATTCGACTTGCTTAGCAATATCAACAACTATTTCATTAATATGAGTTTTTGTATAATCAAGTAATTGCTGATAATCATCAGTTGAATGTATTGTTTTATTATTTGTTTCAATTAAATAATCAATACCACAAGCAATACAATCATCAATAAGCATTAAAACGTTACCAAATGAATTAAAATATAAACTTAATTTCGATTTATTGGGTAATTTTTCATGTAAATACTTGATTGGAGAGGGAATATTAAGCATTAATAAGCGTCTTAAACCTAATTTAGTTAATCTTTGTTGCTCTGATTGATTATCAACTAACTTTATACTTACGGAATTTTGATTATCAATAATTGCTGGATAAGCCTTAACAGTATAGTTTTTTTGTTTTTCTTCATAAACACCAGGAAGTTTTCCAAATGTCCAATCTGTCAAATTATTTTGCTCAATTGAGTTATCTTTTTTATTGATAGTAATAGATGATAAAGCTTGTTGAAGTTGAGTTTTGAGTTGCTGTTTTAGCATATCAAGATCTTTACTTGAAGCTATTTCGCTATTATTACTATCAATAATACTAAAATTCATTTTTAAGTATTCAGGAACTTGTTCTAATTGCCAATTTTCTGATGTAATTTTCACACCAGTCATTTTATGAAATTCATTTTCTAAGCATTCAAGAAGCGGTTTTTCTGTGGTATCCACCCTACCTAAAAATGCATCCGCATAATTTGGTGCTGGGACAAGATTACGTCGTAATGATTTTGGCAATGATTTGATTAATGCAATTATTAAATCTTTTCTAAAACCTGGCACTTGCCAATCGAATCCCCTGTTTTTAATTTGGTTTAAGATATCAAGTGGAATTTTTATAGTGACACCGTCACGGTTATGACCAATATCAAATTGATAACTAAGTGCTAGCTTAAAATGATCTTGATACCAGAAATCAGGAAAATCATTTAAGTTAATTAATTGTGCTGATTGCCTGATCAGCATCTCTTTTTGTACATTAAGATAATCAGGATCAGATTTTTGTTTATGCATCCACCATTTATCAAAATGTCTAGATGAAATAACGGATTTATCTATGCGTTTATCATAGAAATCAAATAATTCACCATCATCAATTAAAATATCCTGACGACGTGATTTATGTTCTAAATCTTCAACTTCATTAATCAATTTTTGATTTTGCTTGTAAAATTTATGACTTGTGAACCAATCACCTTCAACTAATGCATGTCGAATAAACAAAGTGCGACTTAAAATAGGATCAATTTTACTGTAATTTACTATTCTATTAGTAACAATTGGTAACCCAAATAAAGTTACTTTTTCGTTTGCTATTGTTGTGCCCTGCCTTTTAGACCATCTAGGTTCGTTATAGTTATATTTCACTAAATGTTTAGCTATGGGTTCAATCCATTCAGCTTCAATTTTTGCTGCTGTTCTTCCCCATAATCTATTTGTTTCAACAAGTTCACTAGCAATACACCATTTGGGTTGGTTTTTAAAAAGTGCTGAATTAGGAAAAATTGCAAATTTGATATTACGCGCACCTATATACTCACGCTTTTCAAGCTCTTTCATTCCAATATGAGATAGTAAACCGCTCAGTAACGAGATATGTAATGAATTATAATCAGCCTCTTTACTATTAATCGGAAATGCTAATTGCTTAATTGTTTGTCTAATTTGCGTATAGACATCTTGCCATTCTCGAATTCGAAGATAATTTAAAAACTCTTTTTGGCATAATCGTCTAAATTGATTCCCTGATAATACGTTCTGCTGTTCTTTAATGTAGTTCCATAAATTAATGAAAGAAATAAAATCTGACTCTTTATCAACAAAACGACGATGTTTCTCATCAGAAGCTTGTTGTTTATCATAAGGTCTTTCTCTTGGATCTTGAATCGATAAAGCAGCAGTAATTATCATTAATTCTTTAACGCACCCTAAGCGCCTTGCTTCAACCAACATCCTAGCTAATCTAGGATCAATTGGTAGTTGTGCTAAAATTTTACCTATTTCAGTTAAATGGTATCTATTCTGTATGGTATGAATTGCGCCAAGTTCCTCTAGTAAGCGAAGTCCATCACGAATGTATTTTGAATCAGGTTTTTCAACAAAAGGAAAAGCGGCGATATCGCCTAAGCCTAATGATGTCATTTGTAATATTACTGAAGCCAAATTGGTCCGCAATATTTCGGGTTCGGTAAATTTGGGGCGAGATAAAAAATCTTGTTCATCATATAAACGTATGCAGATACCATTAGATGTTCGTCCACAACGTCCTTTACGCTGATTGGCAGAGGCCTGTGATATTGGTTCAATAGGTAAACGTTGAACTTTAGTTCGGTAACTATAACGACTAATTCTGGCTAACCCCGAATCGATCACATATTTAATACCCGGAACGGTTAACGATGTTTCTGCCACATTAGTAGCAAGGACAATTCGACGTTTAGTATGTGATTGAAAAATTCGATTTTGTTCTGATGCTGATAACCTTGCATATAATGGCAAAATATCCGTATGACGAAGTTCTAACTTATTAAGTGTATCGGCAAGATCTCGAA
Organism: Gilliamella sp. Gris1-4; assembly: GCF_001690335.1. Taxonomy (NCBI): domain Bacteria; kingdom Pseudomonadati; phylum Pseudomonadota; class Gammaproteobacteria; order Orbales; family Orbaceae; genus Gilliamella; species Gilliamella sp. Gris1-4. The sequence goes on from NZ_LZHA01000017.1 coordinate 5,161, forward strand.
TTTCTCGTTCTCCTGTTAAAAAGATTAATATATCCCCAAGACTTTCAGTTGATAATTCATCAATGGCATCTATAATCGGTTGAAAATCAAAACTTTTATCATTATTATCATCTTCTTTCAGGATTGGGGGACGATATCTAACCTCGACTGGATAGGTACGACCCGATACTTCAATAATTGGAGCCTCATTGAAGTGTTTAGAAAAACGTTCCACATCAATAGTCGCTGATGTTATTATGACTTTTAAGTCTGGGCGTTTAGATAATAATTGCTTAAGATAGCCTAAAATAAAATCAATATTCAAACTGCGTTCATGAGCTTCGTCAATAATAATAGTATCATATTGTAGCAAAAGTTTATCTTTCTGAATTTCAGCAAGCAATATACCGTCAGTCATTAATTTAATCAGAGTTGTGTCACTGACATGATCGGAAAATCTTACTTTAAAACCAACTAACTGCCCTATTTCTGTTTTTAGCTCTTCAGCGATACGATTAGCTACTGATCGTGCTGCTAATCGTCTTGGTTGGGTATGACCAATATAACCTTTGACGCCTAAGCCTAATTCTAAACAGATTTTGGGAATTTGTGTTGTTTTTCCCGAGCCAGTTTTACCAGCAATTATAACTACTTGATTATGTTTAATAGCATCATAAATTTCTTGTTTTTTTTCAATTACAGGCAAATTTTGGGTAAAATCAATTTTCTTCGGAAACGATTCTATTCTGTTTTGATAATGTAAGTTAGCTTCTTGTATGGTGGAGTCTATATCAGTTATAGTTTGACTTTTCTTAGCTAATTTTATTATTTTATGCTTATTTAAGAAAGTCATTGAGTCAAGATTTTTTAATTGCTGTTGAGATAGCATAGCGTGTCAAATATTTTAATAAAAGTCTCATTAATGCCTAATTATAACAAACTTAACCTATTATTAGGAGTTCAAATGAAAAAAACGTCCTTGTTAACTGCTCTATTCACAGCCTCATTGGTTCTGTCTGGATGTGAGGAGTCAAAAACTCTACAAGAAGTCGATCTTATGCATCATCGTTTTGTGCTCACTAAAGCAAACGGCCAAGATATTTCGTTAGATGATCAAGCTGAAATTATATTTGGTGAAAACATGACAATTACAGGTAAAATGTGTAACCATTTTTCTGGTAAAGTTACTTTAGACAACGATAGCATAAAAGGTAGTAGTATTGTGATGACTAAAATGCTTTGTAATGATGATCAATTAAATCAATTAGATTATGTAATTGAAAAATTAATTACTGATGGCACTAATATTGAATTAAAAAACAATCAACTAACTTTGAAAAATGACAATAATAGACTAGTTTATCAACTTAAAGACTTAATGTAATTTAAGTAATTAGTTACTATAATTTAATATATTTTATAAACAATAAAATATATTTAAGATAAAAAACTTTATTTAAAATACTGTTAAGAATATAATAACGATAATTTTTAAAAGATTTAACTTATTGATGAAATTATTATATTCTTCAAATGTTTTGTGTGATTTTTGTAGCCGTATTGTGCTACAAACACCCTTTTTAACCAATAAGACTACCAATGCTTTGCCATTGGTTTTTTTTTACATAACGTTGGTTTATCGAATTTTTAAATTGAATTAAAACATTAACCTTAACATTAAATAAATTACTAAGTAGATACTATTATGAAAAAGACAAAAATTGTTTGTACGATCGGACCAAAATCTGAATCAAAAGAAATGTTAGCAAAATTATTAAATGCTGGCATGAATGTTATGCGTTTAAATTTTTCGCATGGTGATTACGAAGAACATGGTAACCGTATCAAAAATTTACGTGAAGTAATGCAGGAAACAGGTTTAAAAGCAGCTATCATGCTAGATACCAAAGGCCCTGAAATTCGCACGATCAAATTAGAAGGCGGTAATGATGTATCCCTAGTTGCTGGTCAAACATTCACGTTTACCACAGACAAAAATGTTATCGGAAACAAAGACCGTGTAGCCGTAACTTACGATGGTTTTGCGCATGACCTCAAACCAGGTAATCGTGTTCTAGTTGATGATGGCTTAATTGCTATGGACGTTAAAGAAATTAAAGGTAATGAGGTTATCTGTACTGTTTTAAATAACGGTGAACTTGGTGAAAATAAAGGTATTAATTTACCTGGTGTTTCAATTAAATTGCCAGCACTAGCAGAAAAAGATAAAAATGACCTCATTTTTGGTTGTGAACAAGGTGTTGACTTTATTGCTGCATCATTTATTCGAAAACGTTCTGATGTAGAAGATATTCGTGCTCACTTAAAAGCTCATGGTGGTGAAAACATTAAAATTATATCTAAAATTGAGAACCAAGAAGGTTTAGATAATTTTGATGAAATTCTTGACGCTTCTGACGGCATTATGGTTGCGCGTGGTGATTTAGGGGTTGAGATCGCTGTTGAAGAAGTTATTTTTGCTCAAAAAATGATGATTAAGAAATGTAATAAAGCATCTAAACCAGTTATCACTGCAACACAAATGCTTGATTCAATGATTAAAAACCCTCGTCCTACTCGTGCGGAAGCTGGAGATGTAGCTAATGCTATTATTGATGGTACAGATGCGGTTATGCTTTCGGGGGAAAGTGCTAAAGGTAAATATCCGCTCGAAACTGTGAATGTTATGGCGACTATTTGTAACCGGACTGATAGCACAATTCCAGCATCGTTAGAATTGACATCAAAAGAAGAAAAGTTGAGTATAACTTCAGCTGTTTGTTGTGGTGCTGTAGAAATTGCTGAGCGTTTAAATGCTCCATTAATTGTTGTTGCAACTCGTAGTGGTAAATCAGCTAGGGAAGTTCGTCATTATTTCCCTAGAGCTCGTATTTTAGCATTATCTTCAAGTCAAAAGACAGTTAACCAGTTAGCCGTGACAAAAGGTGTAGAGCCTATTTTAATTGATTCAATTAACTCAACTGACGATTTTTACCGTTTAGGTAAAGAAATGGCTGTGAAAGTATGCGGTTTACAACAAGGTGATATTATTGTGATGGTATCTGGTGCATTAGTACCAAGTGGAACTACTAACACAACATCTGTTCATCGTATTTAAAATGTATATTTATTATTTATCTACAATAAAAAAGCTAGGGGCTGTTGATCTTTGCTGTACATAAATTACTCAACAATATATTGGCAGCCACATTAACATAAATGCCAGTGATACCATACTGGTATAATTCCTTTCTAACTTATCGTATCTAGTTAATATTGAACGATATTGCTTGATTCTAGCAAAGGCATTCTCGACTAAATGACGATAGCGATAAAGGCACCTATCCATACTGCTTTTATCTATATCCTTACCATAATTACGTTTAGCAATCACCGTTCGTCCGCCTTTTTGACGAACAAAGCACCGAAAAGACTCGCTGTCATAACCTTTATCAGCTATCACTGTATTCACTTCATCGAGCCTTTCAACTAGGTTTTCTGCATAAGTGATATCATATGTCGTTGTCCTTCAGAAAGCTCAAAACAAATAGGCAAACCACCACTATCAACCGCAAGATGAATTTTAGTTGAAT
>NZ_LZHA01000018.1:0-2527 GCF_001690335.1 Gilliamella sp. Gris1-4
CCATCATTGATTGCATAACCAATACAAACAATTTGACCAAAACCGCCGTTTAAAGCGGTTTTTCGATACGCCGGTTCTTTGTTTTCTTCAATCCAAGTACTTATCGCTTCGGGTTTTTTATAATTTGCCGGCGCTGTTAAATTGCTTTGAATATAGTTTTTTATATTGTCAGACTGGGTTGGAATTGTTTCTATATCGAAATAAATATTAAACTGTCTCATTATTTTCACCTTCTGAAAGCTTTATCTTTAACTGATTGTAGTGCTCTATAACTTCTTCTTGCTCACTGCATCCACGTAAGTTATTAAAACTAATAGCGAATAATTTCTGCAGTTCATCCAAAGATGAAATATTAGAGGTCTTTTCTTTGAAATTATTAACTTCCGCCTGCTCTTTTGTAACACCGTTATTTAACCACGCCAGCAATTGCTCGCCAGTTTCTGATGTAATCTTAAAAATTTTGCCGTCAAATAACCGCGTTCTATCTTTTGTTGATGTTGCATTGTGATTAATATCAATATCAAACATGACAGTGAATTCATATTCCATTCCGTCGCGCTGAATCGGTGCCATGCCAACTTTTTTGGGGGCTTGTTTACCGTTATCGTTAACTTGTAGCACATATTCTTGCTTGCTTCGCATTGTTGCGATAATGTGACACGGACTTGCTAGCATTGCATTAACTAGCGCATTATGCTCCGGCGTGATGCTTCTCCAAGCTGTGTAGCCATTTCCCTTACCGCTATCTGCGATTTTCCCTTGTTTATCCAATAAACCTCCATCGCCTGCCCATGCGTGAGAAAGACTATCGATAATAATTACGTCATAATTAGCCTGCTCGAACGCCTTAATTGCCTGTAGATATTTATCTATAGTGTAGGGGGCTTCAATTTGAATAATGCCATAGTCGCCTAAATCAGCATATAAATCACCGCTACCTTGTTCTGTGTCAATTAACCCTACCTTTTGACCCAGCCCAAAAGCTAACAGCAATGATGAGTAAGTTTTACCTGCGCCACTGGGTGCTGCTATACCCAATCTTAATTTTGCTTTTTTTCTAACTGCCTTTCTAATCTCTACCATATCGAACCTCATTTAAATGCGTGTCGCTTTCTTGTTTTTGAACTTGTAAATTAGCTAGTTCCGTTAAATCAACTCTGTACGCTTCTGCTATATCAATAATCATTCTTGATTGAATTGGTAGCGAGCTATATATTTCTTCCCACGTCATTATCTTTACTCCGTTGCCACTTCTAACATCCATCGAATCAGCCCAAGCAGTCCGCCGAATGTCAAAACATAGGTACAAAAAAGGGCGTATATTTGCTCGCCCTTGTTTAGTTTGTAATTAATATTAAATCGGTCTGTGTCATGTACATTACAGCCGACATGGTCAATCGGTATTGTGTTCATTTAGACGTCCTCGGGTCTTTTTGTGAGTGAGAGACGCCAGCTAACTCCGTCGATGTTTATTTCTAACACACTGTCGCAACCCTCCCACCCATCACTATCAACCCAATCATATCTAACATTGTTTATGAAAGGCTCGCTGTCGAAAAAATACACACAACCATTACACCCCAATACTGCCCATTTCCATTTTTCGTTAATCATCGCCCACATTTCACGTGAAATTGGCAACGGCGTCGGTTGCGGTGCGATGCGATATTTTATATCTAATGAAACGTAATCGGGGTCTGCTAAGCACCAATCGTTGTCATCAACTTTATATTCGACCTGTATACCCTGCATTTTTGCTAATAAAATCTGTACCATGTGCTCTTGATGTGCATTTTGCGGTGTTAATTTTTCCATTATTCACTCCTCAATTCTTCGAAAAACCAATCTGTTATGTCTATGTCTTCGCATTCACAAGGCGACGCACAATAAGCGAAGCCAATACGTCTTTTGAATAAGTGATTTTGTCTAGATATAACAATCAATGATGCAAGCAAGTATGGAGCAAATCTAGATGCCTTAGTTCCAGAAAACCAAGGAATATCAGCATCCAAACATGCATTTAACACTAATGCTAATTCATGTTCAGTTTTACATTCAACATACCAATCTTGCAGTGTTAATCGCTCAATAATCTTTTTACTTGTCATTGTTTTATCCCCTTTCTGTCTGCTAATTCTGTAAAAAAGCCCTCAAAAGAGGGCAAAGGATTTGCATGTACTCGTCTTTCCGAGTTGTCAAAATTCGTTAGCTTAATAAAATGATTTTTTATTTTTTTCATTAAAATGAAATTCAGCTTTTTCATAACATATGAGCTTTAATGCTTTTTGAACTGAATCAGTGTCAACATCATCCCAACCAAACGCTTTCATTATTTTTTTTTCAATTTCTAGATAATCACTATCGCTGAGTTTGTCATAAAGTTCGTTTGATTGAGCTTTAATTTCTGCTTCTTTAGCATCTTGTATTTCAGTGCCGCTCATCATGTTGCAATAAGCATTTTCGTAACCGTTCTCTACAGCTCTATGTAACATCATCTATCTCCTTTTATTTCAAACTCAAGCGCACT
>NZ_LZHA01000019.1:0-597 GCF_001690335.1 Gilliamella sp. Gris1-4
CCTTCCTCATCACCGAAAGTACTTTACAACCCGAAGGCCTTCTTCATACACGCGGCATGGCTGCATCAGGGTTTCCCCCATTGTGCAATATTCCCCACTGCTGCCTCCCGTAGGAGTCTGGACCGTGTCTCAGTTCCAGTGTGGCTGGTCATCCTCTCAGACCAGCTAGAGATCGTCGCCTTGGTGAGCCATTACCCCACCAACTAGCTAATCCCATATGGGTTCATCAAATGGCGCATGGCCCGTAGGTCCCATGCTTTGGTCTCTCAACTTTATGCGGTATTAGCAGTAGATCGGAAGAGTTGTCCCCCTCCATTCGGCAGATCCCCATACCTTACTCACCCGTCCGCCACTCGTCATCAAGTGCAAGCACTCATGTTACCGTTCGACTTGCATGTGTTAAGCCTGCCGCCAGCGTTCAATCTGAGCCATGATCAAACTCTTCAATTTAAAGTTTGATGCTCAATAACTGTCTCTGACATATTCAAATGAATCTTCAGTGTCACTTATCAAGACTTAATTTTTTAGTCCGTAGACTTTAATCTTTCGTCTCGCAAGTGCCCACACAGATTGTCTGTTTCTTCTTTTTAAAGAGCT
>NZ_LZHA01000020.1:0-59921 GCF_001690335.1 Gilliamella sp. Gris1-4
CCCATTCAAAATCCGCTAGTTGTGATAAATGTTTGAAAATATCAACTAATATTCCTTTTTTAGACCACAAATTAAATCGCCTATAGACAGTGCTCCATTCACCAAACTCTTCTGGCAAATCTCGCCAAGGAATACCGGTTCTCATTCGGAAAAGGATCCCTTCAAACGTCATCCGATGCTCGGATTTATTATAAACTCGGCCGGTATTTTTCATTATTTGTAGTAGCTTTTCCCACCGTTTATCTGTTAGCATTGTTCTTGGCATGATGAATCGAGTTATGGTTGTTTTTGGCTGAATTATTATAACTCACATCATGCCGTCTAAAAAATAATCATGAAAGATCAACACGCCCTAGTCGTACTTACTTATTTAAACAATCTTTACCATTTATCATTAAGGAAAAACCAGTCAACGTTATGTTGATTTAAGTCGTTAACTCCCTCTTTTTAAATATGCAATATTCCGAATAATTTCAGTAAATTTCATTAAGATTAATAATTAAAATGGAACAAAGATCGAAAAATTCAACATCAATTATTTTTTTATGATATCAAGTGATAGGCTTATATTGTTTAATATAAAGATGGTAAGTATTAGTGCAGAAAATTTGTTCTTTGGATTTAATGGCTATAATGTTTTCATTAGGTTGTTTACCATTACTATTTTTGCCACATTTATTGTCTGATCTATATTGGTATTTACTTGCTTTTATCTTGTTTTTAGTTGTGTTAATCGTTCCTGTTAACTTTCGTTGGTATTTATCTGTTTTTGTTGTATTTAGTTTAGGTTTTTTGTGGTCAACTGCTTATTCTAAGCAATATTTATCCAACATTTCTCCCTATATTGATAAAACGCTAGTTGTTCACGCCAAAGTAGTTAATATCAATACTCATCAGGCAGCAACGGCCAACGAACCTTATTACATGCCATTTTCTATTTTTTCCATTTCAGATGTTACGCTTGCAAAGGATATTCCGATTTCGGTTTACTGGGATAGGTTAGATCCCCCTAAATCTGGGGAAATTTGGCAATTGACACTAAAAACAAAAGTTGTACATGGGTATTTAAATGATGGAGGATTTGATAGCCAACGCTTTTCGATAGCAAACCGTAGTTTATTATCGGCTAAATTGGTTGATGCCAAGTTGTTAAATAATAAATCTGACTTAAGACAATATATTACTAATTTGGCTCTACCTTATATCGATTTATTTAGTTATAAAGGTATTTTGCTAGCTCTTGCTTTTGGTGATCGTTCTCAATTAGATGACGAGCATCGTATGGTAATGATGCAAACAGGTATTGCTCATTTAATGGCTATATCTGGTATGCATATTTTAGTTGTTTATGGGCTTAGTTGCTTTTTGGCTAAAGCTATACTGTTTTTTATTCCAAAGCGTTTTATCTATTTTTTTGTACCAATTATAATAGGGTGGTTATGTGCATTTTTTTATGCATGGTTAACAGGTTTTAATCCGCCTACTTTGCGAGCTATGGTTGCTTTGTCAATTTGGATCTATTTTCGTTATAAAAAATATAAAATAAGTTCATGGCAAAAAATCAATCGGATCATTGCGTTGTTATTATTATTTGATCCATTGATGATTTTATCTGAAAGTTTTTGGTTATCTTGCTATGCAATAATAACTTTAATTTTTTTGCATGATTGGGTGCCGCTTTCCAAAGCAGTAAGGCATAAAAAACGTTGGTATATAATTAGGATATTGTATTTGCAGTGTGGGTTAACCTTATTGCTGCTTCCTATTCAGTTTTTTGTTTTTCAAGGTGTTAGTGGAGTTTCGATTTTAACAAATCTAATTGCAATTCCTGTTATTTCATTAGTTACATTTCCTACCATTTTATTGGCGTTAATATTTAGTATTTTTGATTGTTTTTCTATTGCCTTATGGTTTTGGCTAATTGCTGATAAATCTCTAGAATGGCTATTTTTGAGTTTAAATTGGCTTAATCAATTATGGATTAACATCCCTTCAGATTTTTATTTATTAGGTCTTTTAGGTTGGTTAACTGTAGTGATAATCCGTACAGGAGTTTGGCAACGCTTTAGCATTACTTTGCTCATAATTTTGATGATACTGGTTACCCCTTTTTTTAAACAGCAACACTATCGTTGGCGGTTAGACATGTTAGATGTAGGTCATGGATTAGCTATCGTTATCCATGATGGTAAGTCTGCAATTTTGTATGATACAGGGGCTAAGTGGGAAAAAAGTTCCGCTATGGAAAGGGTTATTATTCCTTTTCTACAATGGCATAATTTGAATGTACAAGGTATTATTATTAGTCATCAACATAATGATCATGTTGGCGGTTTGAAATTACTTCAACTTATTTACCCTAAAGCATGGTTAATGAGTTCGTCTTCTGATTTTAATAATGATTATCAATGCTTAGCGGGTAATAGTGTTATTTGGAATGATCTGACGTTTAATGTGCTGTGGCCTAATCAGCTGGTTAGCGATGCTCAAAATAAGGATTCCTGTGTGGTACAAGTTACCGATGGACATTTTTCTGTATTGTTAACTGGGGATCTAGAACGTAATCAGGAATATCAGTTAGTTACTAAATATCGAAATCAGCTAACATCCACTATTTTACAAATCCCCCATCATGGTAGTAGTACATCGTCAAGTTATACATTTTTAAATCATGTTAAACCAGTAAAGTCTTTGGCGTCTACATCTCGTTATAATCCTTGGAAACTCCCCTCCAATAAGGTAATGGCAAAGTATAAAGATTTACAATTAGACTATTATGTTACTGCTAGAACAGGTCAAATAAGTCTTTTTTTTGATAAACAAACATGGAAGCTAAAAACTATGCGAGGTGAAATTAAACCTAGATGGTATCATGATTGGTTTGGTAGTTTACCAAATTATGAGTAAAATAGGCTATCGTTTGCTATAGGCAACTATAATAATTGTTATATTGAGATATAAAACAATTTTACTAAATGTAATTGAGTGATGTTAAAGTTATGATTGAAAAACTGTGGTATGGTAAAAATCGTTTATTTTGGTTATTCATACCATTTTCCTTATTATATGGTTTAATTGCTATTTTCCGTCGCTTTTTATATCAAGTTGGTATTTTAAAATCTTGGCATTCACCTGTGCCTATTATTGTTATTGGCAATTTATCCGTTGGTGGTAATGGTAAAACGCCGCTAGTTGTTGGTTTAATTGAATCACTAAAACAAAAAGGATTGAAAGTTGGCGTGGTTTCGCGAGGCTATGGTGGTAAGTCTGACAATTATCCTCTTATTTTAGATAAAACAACAACAACCGAACAAGCAGGTGATGAACCTGTACTTATTTATCAACGTACTAATGTGCCTATTGCTGTATCTCCACACCGCTCTGACGCTGTTCAAGCGTTATTAAAGCAGTACCAGTTAGATGTTATTTTGACTGATGATGGTTTACAACATTATGCTTTAGCGCGTGATATTGAAGTGGTGGTGATTGATGGAAAGCGCCTATTTGGTAATGGATGGTGTATGCCGGCAGGGCCAATGCGAGAGCGTGATAGTCGGTTAAAATCGGTTGATCTTATTGTCATCAATGGTGATAGTGTAAATAATTTAGCGCAGCAGTATCCTAATAAAACCTTTACTATGCAATTAATGCCCCTGTATGCAGTGAATTTACTTACTCAAGAAAAAAGAGCGTTATCTTCGTTGTCAAATATATGTGCTATTGCTGGTATTAGTAATCCAAAACGTTTTTTTGATATGTTAAGTAAATTGCAAGCGGATGTGGTTGAAACCGTTTCTTTTGCCGATCATCAAAAATTTACTTTACCGTTGTTAAACAATGTAGCACGTAATAAACAAACACTTTTAATGACTGAAAAAGATGCAGTTAAATGTAGACAATTTGCTCAACAAAATTGGTGGTATCTGCCCATCGATGCGGTAATACCTGTGCAAGTTATTGATCAAATCTGTTTATTACTAGCTGAGACAAAATCCAAAGAGAAGAAAAAATGAAAGATATCCTATTAAACGCACTTGCTTGTCCTAAATGCCATGGTCAATTGCAATATAATGCTACTAATCAGCAGTTAATTTGTCATACAGATAATTTAGTTTATACAGTTAAAGATAATATTCCGGTGTTGTTAGAATGTGAAGCTAAACCACTTAACCAATCTGAATGTATTCAAGAATAAATAATAAGGTCTTAATTATGAACTTTTCGGTTATTATTCCCGCTAGGTATGCTTCGAGCCGTTTACCTGGTAAGCCACTAGCGGATATTCATGGTAAACCAATGATTGTTCGTGTGATGGAGCAAGCAAAAAAATCATCAGCCAATCGAGTGATTATTGCCACAGATCATCAACAAGTTTATGAGGTAGTCAAGGAGTATGGTGGTGAAGTCATTCTGACAAGTGATAAGCATAATTCAGGCACTGAAAGGTTAGCAGAGGTCATTAATGCCTATCAATTTGCTGATGATGAAATTATTGTGAATGTACAGGGCGATGAACCCTTAATTCCGCCTGTTATTATTCACCAAGTGGCTGAAAATTTAGTGCAATATAAAACGGGAATGGCAACATTAGCAGTACCAATTGATTCTGTTGAAGAAGCATTTAATACGGGTGCTGTTAAAGTTGTGACTGATAAAGATGGTTATGCGCTTTATTTTTCTCGTGCAACCATTCCTTGGGAACGCGATCGTTTTGCGAAATCAGCTGAACAGTTAAAACCATCGAGTATCGGTGATTTTTATCTCCGTCATATTGGTATTTATGCTTACCGTGCTGGCTTTATTCGTCAATACATTAAATGGGCGCCATCAACGCTTGAACAAATTGAGATGTTAGAGCAATTAAGAGTACTTTGGTACGGTGAAAAAATTCATGTCGCTGTGGCAAAACAACCTCCTGCAATTGGTGTCGACACTTTCGAAGATTTAGAAAAAGTAAGAGCGTTATTTAAGGAGTAAGCAATGGCAAACTTTACTGGCTTTAGCCAAGCTGGACTTAATTTTTTACAAGACGCTTGGATTAAAAACAGCAAACCGTGGTTTGAAGAGCATCGTGCTATTTATGATAACGATTTAGTTAAACCGTTTAGGCTTTTGGTTGAACAATTAACACCAGAGATGCTCAAAATTGATGAGTGGTTTGAAACTCGTCCTGCTATTGGTAAAACGATTTCACGTATACATCGAGATACTCGTTTTTCAAATGATAAATCACTTTATCGTAGCCGACTATGGTTGACATTTAAACGACCAAATAAAGATTGGAAAGAAGCGCCTGCTTATTTTTTTGAAATTAGCCCTAGTAGTTATCAATATGGACTTGGCTATTATTGTTCGTCAAAACAGACGATGGATATTTTTCGAGATGAGATTATTAACGATACTAAGAAGTTTTTGACCATGACACGTTGTGTCAAAAAACCATTTGAACTTGTTGGTGAAAGCTATAAACGTCCTTTAATCAAAGAGCAGGATGCCAAAATTGCAACATGGTATAACCGAAAAAATCTCGCAGTTATGGTAACAAGTAATCATATTGAAGACGTGTTAAATAGTGACTTACCCAAAAAATTAATTAAAGGATTTAAACAACTCGTTCCACTCTACGATTATTTAATGCGAGTGGAAATGATTAAAAATATACCAATGCTTTAGCTTTATTGAGTTTATGTTTTTATATTAGATATTAGGGAAATTTAATATAATTTCTTTCACACCATTAATTATAAATTGTGTTCCAACACAAACTAATAAAAAGCCCATAATTCTTGAAGTGGCTTCAATGCCACTTTTCCCCATAAAGCGCATTATGCTACCTGCACTGCGCATGCAAAACCAAAGGATAATACATAACAATAAAGGCACTAAAATCGAAGCAGTATAAACAACCCAAGTTGAAACGTCATAACCACCACTTTTTACTGTTGATGACATGCTTATTATCATTGCTATAGTTCCGGGTCCTGCTGTACTTGGCATAGCGAGAGGAACAAAAGCAATATTATTTGAGATCTCTTTCTTTTTTGCATCTGCTTCAAGCGTTTTGTGTGATGGTTGTTGTGGAAATAACATTCTAAAACCAATAACGCCAACAATCATGCCACCAGCAATACGTAATCCGGGAATCGATATGCCAAATGTGCTCATCACTAGTTGCCCACAATAAAACGATACAACCATAATTATAAACACATAAATACAGGTCAATTTTGATTGGTAATTCCGTTCTTCATTGGTCATATCCCCAGATAGACCCAATAACAGTACCACAGTGGTTAAAGGATTCGTTAAAGGAATAAATAAAATTAAACCAAAGCCGACAGTTTGTATAAGTTCCAACATAGATTTATTTTAAGTCCAACAAAATTTGTAGCTAAGTATAATTGAAATAATCAAAAAATGATATATGGAGGTGGTTGTAATTGGGTATCGGATTTTATTACCATGTTTGAAAAAATTGCAGGTTCTACGCTGATAATTATAGGTCTAATATTAGTAAAAATAATACTAAATCTGAATAATTCTTATAAATTAGTAGATAAAATGTGATATCAAGTTAAAGTTTGAAAGGAGTAATATTATACTCCTTTCATTTAATCAAATAGGACTTCTAATCAGAATGGAATATCATCATCAAAATCCATCGGCGGTTCTGGGGTTGCTGCAGGCTGTGCTGGCGCATTTTGTGTTGTAGGACGAGACTGAGCCATTGGTGCTGATGAAGAATTATTAGCACTTTGTCCCCAATTTTGTGAGCTATCTCCCATATTTTCACCACCATTTCGTGATCCTAAAATTTGTAAAGTACCACCAATAGGGTTAATTACAACTTCTGTTGTGTAACGATCTTGTCCTGACTGATCTTGCCATTTTCGAGTTTGTAATTGCCCTTCAATATAAATTTGGGATCCTTTTTTTAAGTATTCGCCTGCAATTTCAGCTAATTTGCCGAATATAACAACGCGATGCCATTCAGTGCGTTCACGATTTTCATTAGTTTGTTTATCCTTCCATGTTTCCGATGTTGCAATGCTAATATTCGCAACAGCATTACCATTAGGCATGTAACGAACTTCGGGATCTTGACCTAAATTACCAACTAAAATGACTTTATTTATTCCTCTACTGGCCATTATTAACTCCTAAACATGACATAAGTATTTTAAGCTACATATTGTAACATGAGACTGTAGTAATATCAGCGAATTTAATTCAATAATGGAATTTTGCGCTCATTTTATAAATGATATAGAAAGATAGGTTTAAACATAGGAATTTGTTGCTATAGCGAGTATAATGCCAAGCATTTGTTAATGTGATGTTCTAAAAGATTTTTTCTATAGGAGGCCTTATGATTAATGCGTTTGGATTAAAAAACAAACAGTTAGTAAAAATTAATGAAGGCGATATAAATAATGCAACTTGGATTGATTTAATTGAACCAGAGGAAGCTGATCGAGATTTTGTTTTAACGCATTTAGGACAAAACTTAGCAACTAGTATTGAACTTGACGATATTGAAGCGTCAGCTCGTTTTTTTGAAGATAACGAAGGTTTACATGTCCACTCTTTCTTTTTTTATGAAGATGCTGAAGATCGTGCAGGCAACTCAACAGTAGCTTTTACAGTGCATAATGGTCGTTTGTTTACACTACGTGAGCGAGATTTACCAGCATTTCGTTTGTATCGCATGCGATCGCGCTATCAAGGAATGAACGATGGAAATCCTTATGAAGTGTTACTTGATTTATTTGAAGTTAAAGTTGAGCAGTTAGCAGATCAAATTGAAAATATCTACAGTGAGCTCGAAGAATTAAGTTTAATTATTATGGATCGCTCAGCTCAAGAGCATTACGATGAAGCTATTACCTCGTTGGCAGAACTTGAAGATACCGCGTGGAAAGTTCGCCTTTGTTTGATGGATAGTCAACGTGCGGTTAACTATTTAGTTCGTCGAGCTAAAATGCCAGTAGATCAACTAGAACAAGCTCGTGAAGTTATTCGCGATATTGAATCGCTTGTTCCACATAATGAGTCATTATTCCAAAAAGTAAACTTTTTAATGCAAGCCGCAACCAGTTTTATCAATATTGAACAGAGTCGAATTATCAAAATTTTCTCGGTTGTATCTGTTGTGTTTTTACCCCCAACAGTAGTTGCTTCAGCTTATGGTATGAATTTTGAATTTATGCCAGAATTAAAATGGGAATATGGTTATCCATTTTCATTACTATTGATGTTGCTAGCAGGTGTCGCTCCTTATATTTATTTTAAACTTAAAAAGTGGTTGTAGATTTATTGATTTAATTTGAGTTTTTATTAGATAGTTTTTAATATATTAGATGAAATTCTTATCTCTCTAACCGCTTAGGATAATTTAATATAAATAATTATTAATATCAGCAATATATTTTCATTAATTGATGGATAAAACTTATTATTTTAACTAAAAGAATTAATTTATCATAAAGGAAGTAACATGAATCAATATGCACTTGTCACCGATATTGGTGGAACTAATGCTCGATTTGCGCTTTATAATTTGGCTACAAATGAACTATCAGCAATAACTAAAGTTCTTATTGCAAAGGATGATGTATTGCTAAAATTAATTAAGAATTACTTACAAGCCCAAGCGGTTACCGTTAAAATGGCTTGTATTGCAATTGCATGTCCTATTAGTGATGAAGATATAATTAGTATGACAAATAATAATTTGTCATTTTCACGTTCTGAACTAGTTAAGGCACTTGATCTTGAAAAACTAGAAGTAATTAATGACTTTACAGCAGTATCAACTTCAATTCCTAAATTATCTAAACAAGATCTTGTTCAGATTGGTGGTGATGAACCTGATTTAGATTACCCGATTGCAATTTATGGTGCAGGTACAGGACTTGGAGTATCACATTTAATTAAAGTAAATGGGCGTTGGATTAGTTTGTCAGGAGAAGGTGGGCATACAGAGCTTCCAATGATAAGTGATGATGAAGACCGTATTTTAGTGCAACTTCGCAAAAAATTTGGACGTGTTTCTGCCGAGCGGTTTTTGTCAGGCAGTGGTATTGTTAATATTTATCAAGCGTTGTTACAAATTAATAATCAACCAGTAATAGAGATTACACCCGACATTATTGTTGAGAAAGCGCTATCTAAAAGTTGTCCACTTTGCTTACAAACTTTAACCTATTTTTGTACTTTTATGGGGCGTTTTGGTGGTAATTTGGCATTAACACTTAATACACAAGGTGGCGTTTATATTGCTGGTGGTATTGTGCCACGCTTTATCGAATTTTTTAAAACATCTCCATTTAGAGATGCTTTTGAACATAAAGGTCGTATGTCCTATTTAGTCAAAAAAATTCCTGTTTATGTAATAACACATGAAGATCCAGGCTTGTTTGGTGCAGGTGTTTATTTACAAAATTGTCTTAATAAATAGTATTAATGAGTAAAGGTTTTATTCTATAATGTGGTGTTATATTTACCGAAGTACCAAAAAAGAGAACTGCTACCTATATATGGAACATGAAAATGATTTTTCAACGATTCCTGAAAAAGTAATGTCTATTTTTGGTTCACCTGTTTTTGTCATGAAAGTATTACTTGACGGTAAACGAAAATTTGTAGTTGGTACCGCCACTGAAATAGAAGAAAAGATTAAAACTGATGGATTTTTCTTACAAATGCTAAAAGAAGATGATTTCAAAGTATGATTGAGCCATTTTGGGAATATAAGACATTAGCTCAGATGAGTGATGAAGAATGGGAACAGCTCTGTGATGGTTGTGGTCAATGTTGCTTAAATAAATTGATGGACGAAGATACAGACGAGATCTTATATACTAATGTTGCTTGTAATTTGCTTGATTCCAATACTTGTCAATGTAAACATTATAATAGACGTTTTGATTATGAACCCGATTGTATCAAGTTAACTCGTGATAACCTCCTTACCATTGAATGGTTACCTTTAACCTGTACCTATCGTTATTTTTCTGAAACAGGGCAGTTGCCTCATTGGCATCCGCTTATTACGGGTAATAAAAAGCTTATGCATAAGCTGAAGATATCGGTTAAAAATCGGATTGTTTATGAAAAAGATGTGATTTGTTGGGAAGACCATATTATTTAAAATAGGGAGCTACTGCTCCCTTTTGATTTGAGTTTAAAGTATCAGCCATAAATATCCAAATACATCAACAGCAAGCATATTTAAAAACATTAAAATAAATACAAAAATCATAAATGAGATATCAATCATTCCAAGCGGTGGCACAATACGGCGAATTGGTGCTATAAGTGGTTCAGTTAACTGAGCAAGTAATTCATCCGCGTTTGATTGTCCACGGCTAACCCAACTTAGAATTGCTCGAAATAGTAATAACCAGAATAATAAATGCCCAAACGCATGAGCTATGACAGCAATAGCATAAAGTAGGTATTTACTAGTCCAAATTGATTCATTAATCATTCCATAGTAGGAAATAAAAATAATTTTAATGACGGCAACAAAATATAAAAGAACCCATGTAGCGGTATCAATTTGCTTAATAGATGGGATGACTTTGCGTAATGGACCGATAATAGGTTGAGTTATTCGTACGATAAATTGGGTAAATGGGTTATAGAAATTTACACGCACACGTTGCATCCATAAACGCAAAATTAAAACATAGAGACATACCGTTAAGATGGTATTACCTAGAAAATAAAGCGATGTCATTTAAGACTCCTTAAAATAAACTATTAGGGCAATATATCACAAATACTGCCTTGCTCCAAAGATCGCTGTACCTATTCTAACCATAGTGCTACCAGCAACAATAGCAGCTTGCATGTCGCCACTCATGCCCATGGATAATGTATCCATAAATGGATAATCAGTTTGTAAAGAACGCAAAAGTTCGTGCATTTTGTTAAAGACGTTTAGTTGTTTGTCAAAATCATTTTCAATTTCAGGGATCGCCATTAATCCACGTAAATTTAAATTGGGTAGTGTTATAATTTGTTTTGCTAAATCAGCAACTTGTTCAGGATAAACCCCCGACTTGCTGGCTTCTTTACTAATATTAACTTGAATAAGTACATTTAAGTTTTCCATATTAGCTGGGCGCTGATCATTTAAACGTTGAGCAATTTTAAATCGATCAATGGTATGCATCCAATCAAAGTGTTCGGCGACTAATTTGCTTTTGTTCGATTGTAATGGACCAATAAAATGCCAAGTTAATAAAGTATTGGGGAGAGTTTGTTTAAAATACTGGATTTTTTCAACGCCTTCTTGAACATAGTTTTCACCAAAAGATAGTTGACCTGCATCTATCGCTTGTTTGATTAAGGTTACTGGTTTTGTTTTACTGACCGCAATAAGTTCGATTGTATTGGGATCTCGTTCGCATTTTTGTGCTATTTCTTGAATTGTGCTTTTTATAGTAAGTAAATTGTCACGTACTGTATTCATGTTAATTCCCAATTAATAAACTAATAGGTAAAATATAATGTTAAAATCGATGTTGTCGCTTAGTGTAACGCAAAAAGCATCCGATTTGCACCTTTCAAGTGGTGAAGCACCATGCATTCGAGTTAATGGGCAATTAAAGTTTTTGTCTGAAGACAAATTATCTCCGGTAGAACTTGAAATTGAATTACTCAATTTATTGGAACAACCACAAATTGATGTCTTAAAAAAAAGTGGACAAATAGATCTTATATATCATTTGGTTGAAGTAGGGCGATTTAGAGTAAATATTTTTTATCAACAGCGTGGCATTTCTGCTGTGTTTCGCATTATTAATCATCGGATACCTACTCTTTCGGAAATTAATGCCCCCAATATTTTTAAGGATCTAGCCGTAATTGAGTCGGGAATTATTCTTGTCACAGGTGCAACAGGAAGTGGTAAAACAACGACTTTGGCGTCATTAATTCAATACATAAATTCAACAGTAGCTAAGCATATTATTACCTTAGAAGATCCGATTGAGTATATTTACCAAAATGATAAATCGTTAATTCAGCAATGCGAGGTGATAAATTTTACAAGCGCTATCGATAGTCTTTTAAGACAAGATCCTGATATCATATTGCTAGGAGAACTACGCAATAAACATTCAATTCAAGCCGCATTAACGGCTGCTGAAACAGGTCATTTAGTTTTTGCTACTTTACATACTAGTTCTGCTATTCAGACCATTAATCGTATTATTGATGTATTTGAATACGGCTCACGAGATTTTATTCGCTCGCAACTTTCCAATAGTTTAAAAGCTATTATAAATCAAAAATTAATACCTGTTGAAAATGGACGTAAAGCATTATTTGAAGTGCTTATAAATACATCAGCCGTTAGCAATTTAATCAGTGAAGGTAAAATTAAGCAAATATTTTCCCTTATGCAAAATGGGCAACAATATGGTATGCAAGTAATGCCGGACTGTTAATATAATCTGCAATTTTTTATAAAAGTAATTGAATAATTTCTTAGAATATAAAATTTTGAGATTTATATATAAAATCAATTATAATCTTTTTAAATAATCTTTTGCAAAAGAGGCTGAAAATGGAACAACGAATTGGTTTTATTGGATTAGGTAACATGGGTAATGCCATATTGCAAGGTATTTTGGGTAGTAATATTGTGCAAGGAACACAAATTTATGTTTTTGACCCTCATCTGGAAAAAGGTCAAGTTCTTAATCAAACTTACTCAGTTAATAATCTCGATTCAGCGAGAGATGTTGCTCGTGAAGCAGATATAGTGTTTATCGCAGTTAAGCCTAATGTGATTGTTGATGTACTTATTGATATTCAAAAAGAATTAAAGAAAAATACCATTGTAATTTCAATTGCAGCGGGTGTTAATATTAAAACAATTGCCAAATGTGTGGGTTATGAACAAAAAATTGTTCGTGTTATGCCAAATACACCAGCACTTGTTAATGCTGCTATGTGTTCAATTACCCCTAATACCGAAATTACCGATGAAGAATTGTCTATTGTTCAACAATTGTTAAATTGTATTGGTGAAACGGAAGTTGTTCCTGAAGTTTTAATTGACGCAGTTATTGGCGCAAGTGGCTCTTCCCCCGCTTTTGTGTTTATGTTTATTGAAGCACTAGCAGATGGCGCGGTTAAAGGCGGATTATCAAGAAAACAAGCTTACAAGTTTGCTGCCCAAGCAGTTTTAGGAGCGGCAAAACTATTATTAGAAACAGGTAAACATCCCGGGGAGTTAAAAGATATGGTCTGCTCACCTGCTGGTACAACCATTGAAGGAGTGCAAATACTTGAAGCCAAAGGGTTTAGATCGGCTGTTATTGATGCAGTGGAAGCAACGATAAAAAAATCTCAAATAATGGCAAAAGATTAATGTTATAAAATTCATAATGTTATATCTTTAAGTTAGCGTTATGAATTATTTTTACTGATGTAATAAGCAATCTTTTAAAAAGATTGCTTGCATTAGTAAACTAATTATGAGTAAATAGAAACAAGCATACGACATGCGGATTTATTTTGTAACATTTCGATATATGTAGTTTGTAGTTTACTATGTCTTAGAGATTAGTTTTCTTTAGTATATTCTTCTTAGTGTTAATAAGTAATCTAGGTTTTATGTTTTTGAATAAGCCCTTTGGGGGCTAAAGTTAATTTATTTATAGGAAGATTATTATGTCTAAGAAAACTGGTCAAGTAAAATGGTTTAACGAAAGTAAAGGTTTTGGTTTCATTTCTCCCGCTGATGGTAGCAAAGATGTATTTGTACATTTCTCTGCAATTTCCGGCGATGGATTCAAAACATTAGGTGAAGGTCAACAAGTAGAGTTTTCTATTCAAGATAGCCCTCGAGGTCCTTCAGCTACAGATGTTAGTGTAATCTAATTCTTTTATTATCTTATCAGCATTTGCTGGTAAGATTCATGTATTTCCATCCTAAAATTTTTTATTAAATCCTAGTTATTTTATAATATTTAATTTGTAGGATTTACTAGCATTGTTTACAGTAATTTTGAGAAACTACTGTAATAAATATACATAAAAAACAAAACTAACCCCTTACACAGACAAGAGATATAACGCTTATATCATAAAGAAAAAATAACAATCACTGATTTGGAAAAACGTGTAATAACCATCGTATTAATCAAAAATTCACCAAACCTGCCTTCCCACAAACGAATGGGAAAGCCGAAAGAGTGATACGAACTTTGAATTGGGATGTGGCATAATCAGCATATATTTAGCGATTCACAAGATAGAAAACAAAAACTGAAACGCTTTATTAATTTTTATAATACCATTAAACCACATAAAGCGATTTCAGGGAAAACGTCTTATGAGTTTTTAGAAGATTATTTTAACCATGAAGTGTAAACAATTCGGCGTTTTCCTACACATTATGATTTATTAAAACTCAAAGAGTCATATATTTTAGCCAAATCTCTAACCTATCTATTAAATTAAATATCTCGATTTTTTAACATAATAAGCAATGGGATAAAGGCAAAACAGATATAAATTAAGAATAGTGTTTGGTATTCAACTATACTAAGTAAAATACTACCTAAATACGTTCCTACTCCTCCGCCACCAAATATAGCAACACCCACAATTCCTGATAATAGCCCTTTGTTTTTCTACAACAAGATCAAGTGCTCTACCTGCCAGAATTGATTGTGTTAAAGCATAGCCCATACCAAGCATCATTGTTGTGTAAATACCCCAAACCTAGTACACAACTTACATAGAAAATCATGCTGCTTGTTTTAGTGTTTTATACTCAATCGGTGTCATGTTATTTAATGCCTCATGCGGTCTTTCGGTGTTATAAATCGTTAACCATTCTTCGGTTATTCTCCTTGATTGTGCTAAGTTGTTAAAAAGATATAAATCGAGTACTTCAGTACGATAGGTACGATTAAATCGTTCAATATAGCCATTTTGATAAGGGCTACCGGGCTGGATATAATCAATGGTTATATTATGTGATTTAGCCCAGTTTATAAAGGTTTTTCCTGTAAATTCTGGCCCATTATCGACCCGTATTTTTAATGGATACCCATGATATTCGGCCAGTTTATCTAAGTAACGGGTAATCCTTCCTGCTGGTAAGCTTACTGCAATATCAATCCCTAACGCCTCACGATTAAAGTCATCGATGACATTGAATGTCCTAAAGCGACGTTGATTACGGCTACTGTCACTCATAAAATCCATTGACCAACATTCACCTTGTTTATTGGGGACTAATAACCTTTCCGGGCATCGTGGAGGAATACGTTTTTTACGCTTTATCCTGAGATTAAGCTTTAATTGGCAATACACCCGATACACCCGTTTATGATTCCATTTATAGCCGAGCTTTCTGATACGATTAAAGCATTTAGGAAAGCCCCAGCGTAAATGCCGGTCTGTGATAGCATTTAACACCGAAATAATCACCGAATCATCCAGTAACTTAGGTTGATAATAGTAAGCACAACGACTTAAGCCAACAATGGCACAACTCATAGCAATGGTAACCGAATGATTTTGTTGTAGTTGATGTGCCTTCGTTTTACGTACTTTTGTGGGCATTACAGCTTTTTTATGATTTCTTCCTGAAGCTGGGATTTTAAGCTCAGTTCGGCAAACATCTGCTTAAGCTTGCGATTTTCAGACTCCAGCTCCTTTAAGCATTTGATATCCGAAGTTTCCATTCCGCCGTATTTTTCTCGCCATTTATAAAAGTTGAATTACCCATGTCATATTTACGGCACAGTTCTTTAACGGGAATACCCGCTTCTCCTTCTTTTAAAATAGCTACGATTTAATGTTCAGTAATTTTTTTCATAATTAAATCCCCTTTTACTTTTATCATAGAGAATTTTCTACTTTTTTGCTGTACTATTTTAGGGGATAGTTACAAAGGTTTATGCTAAATCTAACAGCAATTATGACAAAAATCCTAAAGAGCTATTGGATATTTATTTTTTCATAGTCTTTTTTTTAGACATTATTCCTTGTTATATTATCATTTTGTTGTTAACCCCGTTTGTGTCGATATTCACTTTATTAAAAATATACTACATAAGTTTCTTTTTACGGATATCTTTCTTATTTTTCTTTAACAAAACAAAAATATTTTTATCGTAAATGAATAAAGTAAAATATATAGATTTTTTTTATAAAATTTCTTATCATGTTTGAGCTATTCCATAGTATTCAATTTATTATTTTTAATAAATTATTTTTAATAAATTGTTTTTAATAAATTGTTTTTAACACGTAAAATGTAAGGAAATATAATGAAAAAATTAGTATTGTCTATTGTGCTTTTAGGGCTTTCTTCGGGAGCTATGGCTGATTTATCTGAATCATGCAAGACGTTTTTTGATAAGATTGACGGTTTAGTTAAAACTATCCCTGAAGATGCGGCAACTAAACAGCAAACAGATATGATCAAACAAAGCCTAGAAAGCAATAAACAACAAATTTCTGCACTACCTGCAGATAAGCAAGAAGAAGCTTGTAAACTAGGTATTGATTCACTTAAACAACTTGAAGCTTCAATTCCTAAAAAATAAGAACCTACAACGGTGATTTATCGTTTATTATGGCGATAATTCCATGGGGCTATTGGGTGTTTATCTTTCCATAGTCCTATTTGGTTCTGTTTTGCTCTGGTCTCTAATTTTACCATCATTTTGTTATTAGCTACCCCTTTATAACGATATGCCCAAGCATAACCTTTTTCGACCATTTTGGCATTGATATTAACTTTATTTAAAAAAATAGTACCTAAGGTTCTTTTATAGATATCTTTTTTGTTTTCTTTAACAAAAACATTTTTACCAGCAATGAGTGAAGCTAAATATTTCCGTGATACATTACCATAGGCTTGTTTACTTTCAGGCGCATCGATATCAAGCAAACGAACACGGATTTTTTGTTTTTTGACAGTTAAGATATCAACTGTATCGCCATCAATTACTTTTACAACTTTACCATTGAAATCAGCATAAACTAGTGTGTTTGATAAAAAAAATAAAATAATACAAATCAATAAAGGTTTTAAACGATTCATTATAAATAAAAAAGTATAAAAATTTGTAGCATTATACATGATTATTCATGCTATAACTAAATATGGATTTAATAAAAAGAGATGATGTCAACCTTATTTGTATTTAATAAGGCTGACAGAATGAGTAGCTTTAAATTAAAAAGCGTTGGTATCTTGGAATAGACCTACTTTTAAATCAGATGCTTGATAAATAAGCTTACCATCAACAAAAACTTCACCATCACCGATACCCATAATTAATTTGCGATTAATAACACGTTTGAAATGGATTTTATAGGTTACTTTTTTATTGGTTGGTAGTACTTGGCCAGTAAATTTTACCTCACCAACACCTAAAGCGCGGCCTTTTCCTTTACCACCAATCCAACCTAAATAAAATCCAACTAATTGCCACATAGCATCAAGCCCTAGGCAACCAGGCATAACTGGATCGTTTTTAAAATGACATTTAAAAAACCATAAATCGGGATTAATATCAAGTTCAGCTTCAACAAAACCTTTGCCAAAGTTGCCACCGTTTTCATTCATTTCAATAATACGATCCATCATTAACATTAAATCAGATGGTAATGGTGGTCCATCATGACCAAATAATTCATTATTGCCTGATTTAATTAAATCAGCTTTATCGTACGATGATTTACGTTCAAATGTCATAAAAAAACCTTTTATTTAATGTAAATTAAAACATGCTTTGAAAAATTGAAAGTTAGCTAACTCTCTTTTTCTATTTCGTAATTAATAAAATTTTGAACCAAAGTTTATTTGGTATTATTACTTTTTGCAATATTTTTGCCATCTACTTAACCAATTATCTTGTTTTTTGTCCTGCAACAATACTGCTTGCATACGTGCATGAATCAACTGGTAAAGATTAATGCTATTTTTATCTTTATAAGGAATACCAGTTAGTAGATAAAGCGCATCAGCAACATGTTCAACAGACCATATTGAAAACTTTCCTTGATCGATTGCTTCAATAACATCATCATTTAAACTTAAATGGCGTTGATTAGTGGCTGGAATAATTACGCCTTGTTGTCCAGTTAAACCTTGTTGTTTACAAACAGCAAAAAATCCTTCAATTTTTTCGTTCACTCCACCAATTGATTGGACATGACCAAATTGATCTACTGAACCAGTAACAGCCAATTGTTGATCAATAGGTTGCTGTGATAAAGCGCTAATGATTGCACAAAGCCCTGCAAGTGAAGCACTATCACCATCAATTTCACTGTAAGATTGTTCAAACACTAAAGAAGTTGAAAAAGGTAATTGATGATTGATAGCAAATTCAGACATAATAAATGCCTGCATTATCATCATTCCTTTTGAGTGAATATTACCAGCTAATTCTGTTTTACGTTCTATATCAATTATCTCTCCATCACCAAAATGAATAAGGCAACTTAAACGTGTAGGTTCACCTATAGCTTTGGGATTTCCTGGATATTCAATTACTGATAAGCCGTTTATTTGTCCAACAACTTGATCTTTAGTATTAATCATTATTTGATTACTAAATATTTCCTCATGTAGCCTTTCTTGTAAATAATTTTCATGCCATGATTTTTGCTTTATAGCAGAAGTGATGGCTGATTCATCGATTACACTATTTTGCATAAAGTGTATAGCATTAACTAATAGCGAATTAATCCAATCTACCGAAAGAGGGAGGTAATGTTGATCACCAGTATAGCGAGTAGCCTCTTTGTAAATTTTTGCTAAAGCTAAGGTATCAATATTGGGTAATTGTTGTTTGTTCGCAATAAAATTTAAATAATTAATCCATTGTTCGATTTGTTCTGGCGATTTGACCTGCAATTCATTTTCAAATTCAGTATAAATAGAAGTTGAATAAAATTCAGGTTCAAAATCTTGTAATTCTGCTAAACTTAATCTATCCCCAACTAAAATGATTCGTAAATCAAGTGGCATAGGAGGAATAGACAAAGGTAAAGGATGAGATTCGTCAGCTGAAACCCATTCAAACTCTTGCTTTATTACCATTTGTTTTAGTTTAGACCATAACAATGGTTGGCTAAGTAGTGAGCGAAGGCCTAAAATTAAAATGCCGCCATTAGCACGATGAACAAGTCCAGCTTGTAATTTTATAGGGCTATTTTCAGGTTGTCTAACACAACCAAATAGTTTTTCACTATCAACAGAAGATGCAAATAAACAATTGTCTTGGGCTGCAAAATTATCTTGTTTGCTCTTTGCATTGGCCAACGTAATTTTACTTTCGCTAAAAAAATAACTATAGCCTAATGAAGGTGAAGATAAATCAGATTTAATGGCTTGTCTTAGTAAATCAAAAAAAAGCTCGCTTTCAGGTGCTTTAAGCAACATAAAGCGGGGGCTATAACATACTCTTTTGGGTGGGCATAACAGTGCTAAGGCAGAGGCCACACGTGGTTGCCACATGAGTAAATGTTCTGATTTTTCTGATTCTAATGATATTGAATTATTAGTTTTGTTTCTAAGTTCAGAAATATAGGATAAATCAGGCTGGATCTGTTTTGCGTTGAGTTGTTTAATTGCCAAAGTTTTTATCTTTTTGTTAACTTATTTCATTTTGAAATTATAACAAGTATCCGATGTATCGCCAACAGATTACCAAAATCTTTATGGTAGCAAATAAAAAATTTACAGAAAGATTTTTTAAAATCAGGTAAACTAAAACATAATTTATTGTTTATTTATCTTAATAATCACCATTAGCAACGACTTAATATGCTCAAAATCAAAAATACTTACTTCAAAGACTATCGTGCCTCACAAATTGTTAGTTGGGGGCATTGGTTTACGTTGTTTAATATTTTTGTTGTAATTTTACTAGGTAGTCAATATTTATTTATTGCAGATTGGCCTCGTACTTTTATGGGGCGATTTTATGCAATTATTAGTGCAATCGGACATTTCAGCTATTTGACCTTTATTGCTTATTTGATTCTGCTTTTTCCGTTAAGTTTTTTCATTCATTCATCTCGATGGCAAAGGATAATTGCAACGGTTTTTGCAACAGTAGGTCTTTCATTACTAATTATTGATATTGAAGTTTTTTCGCATTTTAGAATGCACCTTAATTTGTCTATTTGGCAATTATTTTCATCGCAAAAAGTCACTTATTTAAGTACGGTATTTATTGCTATTCCGTTTATTTTGTTGATTGAAATTTTATTTTCGGTATGGAGCTGGAAAAAGTTACGTAGCTTAAGTAAACGTAAACGCTATGCAAAGCCTGTAGTAATTCTTTTTATTCTTTGTTTTGTTTCCTCACATTTGATTCATATCTGGGCTGATGCTAATTTTTATCGACCAATTACTATGCAGCGTTCAAGCCTACCACTTTCTTATCCTTTAACTGCTCGCCATTTTCTTGAACGTTATGGCTTTATTAAAGAAAATGGTTATCGTGATCGTGTTGCCCAAGAAGGGAATCCTTTTGCGATGGCAATTGAATGTCCGTTAGGAAATATTGTTTATAATCAAAAGACAATAAAAAATAATGTGTTAATGATTGTTATTGAAGGATGGAATACTAATTTATTAACTAAACATATGCCGTGGTTAAATGAGTTTTCTCAAGATAATATTTTCTTTGCTAATCATTATGGAGCAAGTAATCAGTCCTATTTAAATGACTTTTCATTGTTTTATGGGTTAGATCCTAACTACTATAATAGTATCCTTGTTGGACATAAACCGTCTGTATTGCTTGATGTCGTTACAAAACAGCACTACAACTTAGGTCTATTTTCGGAAAATGGTTTTGCTGAACCTTTATATCGTTCAGCTTTGTTATCTAATTTTTCAATA
Source organism: Gilliamella sp. Gris1-4 (assembly GCF_001690335.1). NCBI lineage: Bacteria > Pseudomonadati > Pseudomonadota > Gammaproteobacteria > Orbales > Orbaceae > Gilliamella > Gilliamella sp. Gris1-4. The sequence continues at coordinate 20,909 of NZ_LZHA01000020.1, forward strand.
CCACAACCTAAAAAACAATCTAATAAACAAATAACAGAAAACTGGAGGGCTTGGCATGAAGAACAAAATAGCCTTGCTAATCATGCACCTTTGTTTTCTATAATCCAATATTCATTGGGAAGTAAAAATAAAAAAATCACGATATCTGATCTTCAATCAGAAGCTAAAAGGCTAGATCAATACATTGAATCATTAATTGCCTATTTAAAATTATCTAATGCCTATGATGATACGATTATTGTTATTACTGGTTCGAATGATATTAAAATTGACGAAGTGAAAAAAGTAGCGTTACGCAATGCAGGAAGCGACTTTAACAGAGAATCATTAAAAGTACCATTGATTATATCATGGCCAAATAAAGGCCGTGCCCAAATAACAGAAGCAACTTCGCAAACTGATATTATGCTTACATTAATGCAAGACGCATTTTATGTTACTACGCCACCTCAGCTGTACAGTCAAGGTAAAAATCTATTTACTCAAAAGTCTAGACAATGGCTAGTTGCTGGTGATGAAAATACTATAGCAGCACTTTATGATGATAAAACGGTTGTTTTAGATGCTTTTGGTCGTTCTAAAATTTATGATATTAATGGTAAATTGCAAAAAGCAGAAAAAATTAGTTTACCCATCTTTTTGCAAATCGTTACTGAAAATCGCCGTTTTATGGTTGTGGATAATTGATTTAGCTTTTGAGTAGAATTATAAAAAGGGGTGAAGATTACTTCACCTCTTTGCCCATTGCTTGTAAATCAGCATGATAAGATGAACGTACAAATGGCCCACAAGCTGCATGAGTGAATCCCATAGCTAATGCCGTTTGCTTTAATTCTTCAAATTCTTGTGGCGAAACATAACGTTCAACGGGTAAATGATATTTACTTGGTTGTAAATATTGACCAAGCGTCAACATAGTAACACCATGACTACGTAAATCTTTTAACACTTGAATTAATTCTTGATTTGTTTCGCCAAGTCCTACCATTAACCCAGATTTTGTAGGAATTTCAGGATGTCGTTCTTTAAATGCTGCCAGTAATTTAAGTGATCCTTCATAGTTAGCGCCAGGTCGGATCCTTTTATATAAGCGAGGTATATTTTCTAAATTATGATTAAATACATCAGGTGGATTATCACTTAAGACATCAATTGCTTCATCAATACAACCACGAAAATCAGGTGTTAATGTTTCAACCTTTATATTTGGGTTTAATGCTCTGATTTCTCGAGTACAATTAGCAAAATGGCTAGCTCCACCATCTTTTAAATCATCCCTATCAACCGAGGTAATAACAACATAGCGTAATTTCATTTCTTGAATGGTTTGCGCTAGCTTAATGGGTTCTTTACTATCTGGTGGTAATGGTCTACCATGAGCTACATCACAAAATGGGCAACGGCGGGTACAAATATCGCCCAAAATCATAAAAGTAGCCGTGCCATGATTAAAACATTCAGCTAAATTAGGGCAAGAAGCTTCTTCACAGACTGAATGTAATCCATGTTTGCGCATTGTGTTTTTAATATGTGCTATATTATCAGAGTGAGCAGATAATTTAATTCGCATCCATTCAGGTTTTTTTAGTGGTGCTACATCTTCTAATGTTACAGTTGGAATTAAGCGTGTCTTGTCAGCATCACGATATTTCGAACTTCTGATTCTTGTTTCATTATTTTGCATAATTGGTATCTTATCTTTGAGGTAACTGCTTAATAAAATTATTAGTTAATAGTTGTTTTATCTCTTTACGGTCAATTTGAGAGACATATTCTTTTAGTTGCGTCATTTGTAATCCGGCATAGCCACAAGGGTTAATGTTATTAAAAGGGGTAAGATCCATATCAACATTGAATGCAAGTCCATGTAAAGTGCAGCCACGACTGATATGCAAACCAAGTGAGCAGATTTTTTTTTCGTTAATATATACTCCCGGTGCATCAGGCTTTGCATGAGCAATAATACCATAATGGAACAATGTTTGAATGACACTATTTTCTAAATAACTAACTACGTCTCGGATACCTAACTTAAGTCTTTTTAAATCAAATAAAATATACATGATTTGTTGACCTGGAGCATGGTAAGTAATTTGACCACCGCGATCGGTCTGAATAACAGGGATATTTGTCTGATTTAATAAATGTTCAGCTTTACCAACTTTACCTTGGGTAAATACAGGCTCATGTTCGACTAACCAGATTTCATCAAGAGAATGCTCATCACGTTGTTTCGTAAAGTCATGCATAGCTTGATAGGTATACACATATGGTTTAATTTTTAAGTCTTTGATTATGACATTATTAATGATCATAGTTTTTTCTGTTATCTTCAAGTAGTATTATCGCAATTTTTACGAGTATATAACAGATTTTATAATAACTTGACAACTTGTAGTTATTATTGGAATAGCTATTAGGAATAACATTTATATGTATCATTAGGTGAAATTTACTTATTTATCATATAAATAACATCAATTTCATTACTAATATTGAAATAGTTGATTAATTTAATAGGAATTAACGTTCTTTTCAAAGCCACAGTTTGCTTTACTTTTTTTTTTTAAATGGCAGACTGATATTAATGAAGCTCCGTAATGCAGAGTTTAAGCTTTTTTGGTTACGTTTTTTAATGTAATTAAGGATAGCAAATAATGCATTTTTCTAAACAAAAAAGAGGTTTTTATATGTCGGACATGCAAATGAATGATGTCGATCCCATTGAAACACAAGATTGGCTCAAAAGTGTTGAGTCTATTATTCGAGAAGAAGGAATCGAACGTGCACAGTATATTATTGAACAAATAGTTAATAAGGCGAGAGATGGGGGTGTTCCAGTACTTTTTGGATCTTCAACAAGTAATTATGTCAATACTATTCCAGTAGAAGAGCAACCTGCTTATCCTGGCGATTGGGAAATAGAAAGACGTATTCGTTCAATTGTCCGTTGGAATGCAATTATGATGGTGTTACGAGCTTCAAAGAAAGATTTAGAGCTTGGTGGACATATGGCATCGTTCCAATCTGCAGCTACTTTTTATGAAGTCTGTTTTAACCACTTTTTCCGTGCTCGTAATGAAAAAGATGGCGGTGATTTAATTTACTTCCAAGGGCACATCTCACCAGGTATTTACTCTCGAGCCTTTATTGAAGGACGTTTAACCGAAGAGCAATTAGATAATTTCCGTCAAGAAGTTCATGGTAAAGGTTTACCATCATACCCTCATCCTAAATTGCTTCCAGAATTTTGGCAATTTCCAACAGTATCGATGGGGCTTGGTCCTGTTAATGCCATTTATCAAGCACGTTTCTTAAAATATTTAGAAAATCGTGGGTTGAAAGATACTTCTGAACAAACTGTCTATGCTTTCTTAGGTGATGGTGAGATGGATGAACCAGAATCAAAAGGTGCAATTACCGTTGCAACACGTGAAAAACTAGATAATTTAGTTTTTGTTATCAACTGTAATTTACAACGTTTAGATGGTCCAGTAACGGGTAATGGCAAAATTATCAATGAACTAGAAGGTGTATTTGCTGGTGCGGGTTGGAACGTAATTAAAGTTCTTTGGGGTGACCGTTGGGATAAACTTCTCCAAAAAGATAAGTCTGGTAAGTTAATTCGACTAATGAATGAAACACTTGATGGTGATTATCAAACATTAAAATCAAAAGACGGTGCTTATGTTCGCGAGCATTTCTTTGGTAAATACCCTGAAACCGCTGAATTAGTTAAAGATATGTCTGATGAAGAAATCTTTAGATTAAACCGTGGTGGTCAAGATCCTGCTAAAATGTTTGCTGCATTCCAACGAGCAAAAGAAACTAAAGATCGTCCAACTGTTATTCTTGCTCACACCATAAAAGGTTATGGTATGGGGGCTGCTGCTGAAGCAAAAAATATAGCTCACCAAGTGAAAAAAATGAATATGGATGGCGTGCGTCATGTTCGCGATTTCTTCAATATTCCAGTGACAGATGAAGCACTTGAAAAATTACCATACATCAAATTTGAGGAACACACGCCAGAATACAAATACATTCATGAGCGTCGTGAAGCGTTACATGGTTATGTACCATCTAGATTAACTCATTTTTCAGGAACTGTTTCAATTCCTCCATTAAGTGAATTTGCGTCATTACTTGAAGCTCAATCGAAAGAAATATCAACCACTATAGCATTTGTCCGTGCGCTTAATATTATGCTTAAGGATAAAGAACTTGCTCCACGTTTAGTACCTATTCTAGCTGATGAAGCACGTACTTTTGGTATGGAAGGTTTATTCCGTCAAATTGGTATTTATAATCCACACGGTCAACAATATACACCACAAGATAAAGAACAAGTGGCTTATTATCGTGAAGATGAGAAAGGTCAAATTCTTCAAGAAGGAATTAATGAATGTGGTGCAACGGCTTCTTGGATTGCTGCGGCCACTTCATATAGCACAAATGATTTCCCAATGATTCCATTCTACATTTACTATTCAATGTTTGGATTCCAACGTATTGGTGATCTAATGTGGGCAGCAGGTGATCAACAAGCTCGTGGATTTATGATTGGTGGAACCTCTGGTCGAACAACGCTAAATGGTGAAGGTCTACAACACCAAGATGGTCACAGTCACATTCAAGCATTAACTATCCCTAACTGTATATCATATGATCCTGCTTATGCTTATGAAGTTGCGGTAATCATGCAAGACGGTTTACGTCGCATGTATGGTGAGCAAGAAAACGTTTACTACTATATTACAACTCTCAATGAAAACTATGCACAACCAGCAATGCCAGAAGGTGCAGAAGAGGGTATTCGACGAGGTATTTATAAACTAGATACCGTTGAGGGTCAAAAAGGCAAACCGACTGTTCAGTTACTAGGTTCAGGCTCTATTTTACGCCATGTTCGTGAAGCGGCTGAAATCTTAGCTAAAAATTATGGTATTAGCTCAGAAGTTTATAGCGTAACATCATTTACTGAACTTGCTCGTGATGGTCAAGATTGCGAACGATATAATATGTTGCATCCAAGTGAAACACCAAAAGTGCCTTATGTTGCACAAATTATGAATAACAATCCAGCGGTGGTTTCAACTGATTATATGAAATTGTTTGCTGAGCAAATTCGTGGATTTGTACCTGCTGAAAGCTATCGAGTACTCGGTACTGACGGTTTCGGTCGCAGTGATAGCCGTGAAAATTTACGTCATCACTTTGAAGTCGATGCATCTTATGTTGTGGTTGCAGCATTGGGTGAACTTGCTAAACGTGGCGATATTGAAGTTAGCGTTGTTGAAGATGCGATCAAAAAATTCGAAATCAATGCCGATAAACTTAATCCACGAATTGCATAAGAGGTTATTATAATGAGTATTCAAATCAAATTACCTGATATCGGTGGTGACGAAGTAGAAGTAACCGAAATTCTGGTTAAAATAGGCGATAAAGTTGAAGCTGATCAGTCAATTATGACAGTTGAAGGTGATAAAGCATCAATGGAAATCCCAGCACCACAGGCTGGTATTGTTAAATCTATTTCTGTAAAAATTGGCGATAAAGTCAAAACAGGCGTTGACATTATGGTCTTTGATGGGCAAGGTGGCGAAACTGCCGCTCCAGCTACAGTTACAGCACAAGAAGCACCAAAAGTTGAAGTAACACCAACTGCAACTAGCCAAATTGTAGATGTAAAAGTTCCAGATATTGGTGGTGATGAAGTCGAAGTAACGGAAATTTTGGTAAAAGTAGGTGATACTATATCTGTTGATGATTCATTAATTACCGTTGAGGGTGATAAAGCCTCAATGGAAGTACCAGCAACCATTGCTGGTACGGTTAAAAGTATCACGATAAAAGTGGGTGATAAAGTAAAAACAGGTTCCAAAATCATGGAATTTGAAACCACATCTAGTGCAGCTCCAGTTACTCAAGCAGCTCCAGCTGCCGCAGCTCCTGTTGCTGAAAAAGCAGCACCTGAGCCAATGCCAGCACCAGTTGCTGCAAAATCAGCGCCTGCTTCATCAAGCAATGAGTTTGTTGAAAACGATGCTTATGCTCATGCAACACCATCTGTACGTCGTTTAGCACGTGAATTTGGGGTAAATCTAGCAAAAGTTACTGCTACAGGTCCTAAAAACCGTATTTTACGTGAAGACATTCAAACTTACGTAAAAAATGCTGTTAAACAAATTGAAAGTGGCGCTACAGGTGGTGCATTACCTGGTCTATTACCATGGCCTAAAGTTGATTTTAGCAAATTTGGTGAAGTTGAAAGTTTACCATTAACTAAAATTCAAAAAGTATCAGGTGCAAATTTACACCGTAACTGGGTAATGATTCCGCATGTGACAGAATTTGATGAAACAGATATTACTGATTTAGAAGCATTTCGTAAGCAACAAAATGCAGAAGCAGATAAGAAAAAACTTGATCTTAAGATCACGCCACTTGTGTTTATCATGAAAGCGGTAGCAAGTGCATTAACAGCGTATCCACGCTTTAATAGCTCATTATCTGAAGATGCCCAAACCTTAATTATCAAAAAATACATTAATATTGGCGTTGCTGTCGATACACCAAATGGTCTTGTAGTTCCAGTATTTAAAGATGTTGATAAAAAGGGTATTGTTGAACTTTCTCGTGAGCTTGCGGCAATTTCTAAAAAGGCACGTGAAGGTAAATTGACAGGTAGCGATATGCAAGGTGGATGTTTCACTATTTCTAGCCTTGGTGGCATTGGTACAACCTCGTTTACACCAATTGTTAATGCGCCAGAAGTTGGTATTTTAGGTGTATCTCGCTCTAGCATGAAACCAGTTTGGAATGGCAAAGAGTTTACACCACGGCTAATGTTGCCATTATCATTATCATTCGATCACCGAGTTATTGATGGTGCTGATGGTGCACGCTTCTTAAGCCATATTGTTAACGTCTTATCCGACTTACGTCGTTTAGTGATGTAATTAAGGAGATCAAATTATGAGTCAAGATGTTAAAACACAAGTTGTGGTTTTAGGAGCAGGACCAGCGGGTTATTCCGCTGCGTTTCGTGCTGCAGACCTTGGACTAGAAGTTACCCTTGTTGAACGTTATTCAACACTTGGTGGTGTTTGTTTAAATGTAGGCTGTATTCCATCAAAAGCATTACTTCATGTTGCTAAAGTAATGGATGAAGCAAAATCATTAACCGAACATGGTATCCATTTTGGTACACCTAGACTTGAATTAGACAAAGTGCGTGGCTGGAAAGAAAAAGTTATTAGTCAACTGACTAATGGACTAGCTGGTATGGCCAAAATGCGTAAAGTCAATGTTATTCAAGGTGAGGCACAGTTTACCGGTAGTCATACAATGGAGGTAACTTCATCAAAAGGAATCACTAAGATCACCTTTGATAATGCGATTATTGCAGCGGGCTCTCGTCCAATCAAGTTGCCTTTTATTCCACATGATGATCCTCGTATTTGGGATTCTACAGATGCCTTAGCTTTAACCACCATTCCTAAAAAATTATTATTAATGGGTGGCGGAATTATAGGTCTTGAAATGGGGACTGTATACCATGCACTTGGTTCAGAAGTCGATGTAGTTGAAATGTTTGATCAAGTGATTCCGGCCGCTGATAAAGATGTAATTAAAGTCTTTACTAAACAGATCCAAAAGAAATTCACTTTACGATTGGAAACTAAAGTTACTACCGTTGAAGCAAAACATGATGCAATTTATGTCACCATGGAAAAGAAAGACGGCAGCACCGAAACTCATACTTATGATGCGGTATTAGTGGCTATTGGTCGTACACCAAATGGTAAATTAATTAGTGCGGAAAAAGCAGGCGTTAATGTTACTGACCGTGGATTTATCGAAGTCGATAAACAGATGCGTACCAATGTTCCGCATATCTATGCAATTGGAGATATTGTTGGTCAACCAATGCTTGCGCACAAAGGCGTACACGAAGGTCATGTGGCAGCAGAAGTAATTGCAGGTAAAAAACACTTCTTTGATCCAAAAACCATTCCTTCTATCGCTTATACTGAACCTGAAGTTGCTTGGGTTGGTTTAACTGAAAAAGAAGCGAAAGAGAAAGGTATTGATTATGAAGTATCAATCTTCCCATGGGCAGCTTCAGGACGAGCTATCGCTTCTGATTGCTCTGAAGGGATGACAAAACTGATCTTCAATAAAGCAGATAATCGCCTATTAGGTGGTGCGGTTGTTGGTGCAAATGGCGGTGAATTACTTGGTGAAATCACCTTAGCTGTCGAAATGGGTTGTGATGCCGAAGATATCGCATTAACAATTCATGCTCACCCAACATTGCATGAATCAATTGGCTTAGCCTCTGAAATTTATGAAGGCTCTGTCACTGATTTACCAAATGCTAAAGCGAAGAAGAAATAGTAATAAGTCATTTATATACTTAATAGAATGCCGTTAGCTCAAACTAACGGCATTTTTATTTTTTCTGATTTTTGATATTTTATTACTGATCAGCTTAAGGTCCTTATGTAGACTAAAATATACCAATAATTACACCAAGCGAAGTAATTGCAGTCAGAATTAATATGACTTTTGTGGCTGTCATTTGTTTTGCAGATACTAACCACCAAGCAAGTAAAACCATAGTCAAAGGTAGTATTTTCGGGAATATACCATCAAGTACACTTTGTAATGAACGCATGCTGTCACCCATTGGAATTTCTAATTGTGAATTTAGCACAATATTACCAGCAGCAAGGCCTCCAACTACCATAATTCCTAGAATATTAAAAGCATCGGTAATTCGTTTTACATTATCACCAATAATATTATCAATGGCATTCACGCCAAGTTTGTAACCATAATGAAAGCTCATATAAGAAATTAAAGGTCCTAAAATACCATAAGATAAAATATAAAAGATTGGGCCAATGGCATTTCCTCCAGCAGCCATTCCCATAGCAATTGATAATAAAATAGGAACGATAATGCCTTGAATTAAAGAATCACCTATACCAGCTAACGGACCCATTAATGTGGCTTTGATATTTACTGGTAATTCTTCGGGCACATTATTGCCTAATGCTATTTCTTCTTCCATTGATGCAACAATACCATTTATGATTTGACCTGTTTGAGGTTCTGTATTGTAAAACATCGAATGTCTTGTTAGTAATCGACGTTTTGCTTCAGGATCATTTTTGTAATACTTTTCGGCAAATGGAATATAAGAAAATGCCCAAGCATGTGCTTGTAATTTTTCATAGCTCATAGATGATAAATGTGTAAATCCCCAGCGATACCAAATTTGGCGTAATTCTTTTCTGGTTAATTTTGATTGGTCATTCATTTTTTTGTCCATTTTTAGTTCTCCTATCAAAATAGGTCATCATCTTCAAAAACATTTGAATTTGAGTTATTAGGTTCTTTGACAGCGGAAGAAGCTGGTTTATTAATCGCCATATAATACAGATAAGCAACTAAAGCCGAAATAAATACCAATGCGATCATACTTAAACCAGCGAAAGCCAATAAAACAAATCCAGCAAAAAAGAATATAAGCTGAATTTTTGACTTAATAACGATATTCATTAACATGGCAATACCAAGTGCTGGTAAGACACCCCCCAAAACAGAAATAATTTTTGTGATAACTTCAGGGACATTACTTAATAACCAATCAACTAGACCTGAACCATAAAAAATGGCTAAGAAAACAGGGACTGCACGTAATAAAAATGTTGTTACTTGGGGGTAAAATAAATGATTTAACATAATACCTCGAGTATTATTATGTTCTGCAGCTTGTTGTGCTTTATTATTCCAGAATGAATAAAGTGCCATTCGAGTATTGTAAAATATTAAACCAAAAGTTTGCCCTAATAATACAGATAATGTTACAGCTACAGCGGGTTCTTTTGTTGTTGCTAAAGCTAAACCGATACCGCCATAAGCCGCATAAGTGATCTCACTATTAGTGGCTCCCCCTGTTGATAAATTAGCAATAAAAACAGCTTGAACAGCTAATCCACACAAAACACCTGATTGTACATCACCGAAAGCAAATCCAACTAATAACCCTGCAACTAACGGCCTACCTACAATATAAAAACCGCCTGACATACCAAATAACCAAGGTGATTCTATTGCGCCTAAGTAACAGAATATTCCCGTGAGTAAGGCTGGAATAAAGAGTGTTGTTTCCATAATATTCTCCTCAATGAATAAGATCTATAAAGTGTCATATTTCTTTTTCATAATTGACCAACTTTTAGGCTCATCGTCTGGTAAAAGTTGAAATTCGATCTTAATACCTTGAGCCTCAATATATTCAAAAGCTTTATAGTCATTTTCATCAATAGCGACGGTTCGTCCCAATACTTTTGCACCTGATCGAGTATTCATACATCCTATATTTAATGTTGGATTCAGTTTAGCTCCGGCTCTGAGCAGTTTTTCAAATGTTTGTGGGGAATCACTAATTAAAAAAAAGTTTTTAGATGATTCCATACCTTGTTTTATTTTATCTACACCTTGTTCAACAGTATAAATTCCAATTTTTAATGTGCCTGCAGCTGCTTTTAAGACACGTTTTCGTAACTCATCAGAGGCAATATTGTCGCCTACCACTAGTATTCCATCGACAGGTCTGACTTTTGTCCAACGTGTCATTATTTGGCCATGAATGACACGATCATCTACTCTGGTTAATGTAATTGCCATAAATCTCTACTCCTATCGTATAACTGATTAAAAATCGATATCTTCATCATTGTCTATTGTCGTTGGAGCCAATAAAACTGAAGTTTGACCTGCTTCTAAAATTGAATTAAGTAGATCAGGTATAATGGATTCTTCTAATGAAGTGCCGGCTTGGATTAGCATAGGTAAATTTAATCCGGCAAATAAAAAAACTTTATTAGGATGAGCAAGCATGTAACGTAATGTTTCGTTATAAGGTGTACCTCCCATTATGTCACTTAAGACGATCACAGGTTTATTATTGCTTATTTGCTCATCAAGAACTTTCGTCAATCTAAATGAAAAATCGCTAATCCCATTTTCATCAAGCTTGACTGCAATAAATTTTGATGTATCGCCAGCAATCATTTTATAACTTGTCAAAATACCCTCACATAAATCACCATGTGAAGTTATAACTATTTTCATTATGATAGTACTCCTTGTGATTATTGTTTAAATATATATTTACATATTGATTTTACTAAAACAAATAAATTAAGTTTTATTTTTTTTTGGTAATTGAGATATTCATCACGATTTTTAAGAAAATCACGTTGACAATAATTTTATTGTTTTTAATATAATGTAATTACATATTTAAATTGAGGGAAATTATGAAAAGCTATTCTTTACTAGAGTTAAGCAAATTTATTGATCACACAAATTTGAAACCTGACGCAACTACAGCCATGATGGAAAAGCTTTGCAAAGAAGCAAGCGACTATAACTTTAAAATGGTAGCGATTAATCAGGTTCAATCAAAATTATGTGCAGAATTATTAAAAGGTACAAAAGTGGATATAGGTGCCGCAATTGCCTTCCCGCTTGGTCAAACAACCATTGAGTCAAAATGCTTTGAAACACAAAATGCAATCGAAAATGGAGCAACTGAAATCGATTATGTGATTAATATCACTGAATTAAAGGCTAAAAATTTGAAATATATTGAAGATGAAATGACTCAAATTGTTAGTATATGTCGTAAACACAATGTAATTTCAAAAGTCATTTTTGAAAACTGTTATCTAACAGAAGAAGAAAAAATAGCACTGTGTAAAATAGCTGTTCAAGTTAAACCTGACTTTATCAAAACATCGACAGGGTTCGGCCCATCAGGTGCAACACTTGCCGATGTTGAGTTAATGAAAAGCTATGTAGGTGATACTGTTAGAGTAAAAGCTGCTGGTGGAATACGTAATGCTGAAACATTTAAAAAAATGATTGCAGCAGGAGCGGAGAGAATTGGTACAAGTGCAGGTATTGCCATTATTGAAGAGCTAAAACAAGAATTGAAAAATAGACAGAAAAGCACGATTGAAATTTAATTAAATTTTACCTAAACAAGTATTTTAATCTTAAAAAAAACCACTTATTAGTGGGTTTTTTATTGTTAAACTGTTTATTATCAGTTCTAATTATTTTGTAATAACTAACAATTTAAACTGAGTGATTTAACTCAAAAATAAATGAATTGATATCGCCACGATATTTAGAAATCGAGTATTCAATTGGCATTCTATTATGTGTGTAACCAATTGAATGAAAATAAAAAATTGGGTTTCCTTCTTCTATGTCTAATAAATCACTTGTTGTCTCGTCCGCTTTGAGAACATCTAGTTTTCTACGTATTTGCAATACTGGAAAATTCATTTTTTGTAATACGGAATATAGCTTTTCTTGTTCAAAGTTATTATTCAAAAAGTCAGGTAAAAGTTTTAATGGTAAATAAGTGGTAACTAATACTATCGGATTATTTTCCGCATAACGTAAACGGACTAATTTATAAATCTCATCTTGTTCATTAATTTCTAAATGGTTCGCTATATCATTAGTAGCTCTATCAATTTTGAACGTAAGAACTTGTGTTTTAGGATGAAGACCTTTTCTATTCATCTCCGAATCATAACTTTCAATAATATGCGTAAATTCTTGATTTATTTTTTGTTGTTTAACTATAGTTCCTCGACGTTTTCTACGTTCAAGGTACCCATCATTAACCAAATATTGAATTGCTTGACGCACAGTTGGTCTACTAACTTGATAAATAACAGTCAATTCAGATTCTTTAGGAATTAATTGACCTTGAGCGTACTCTCCAGACTGAATTTTTTTCAATAAATCTTGTTGGATGAAAAGATGGCGTGGAATTTTATTTTTATGATTCATGGTGACAATAATATGCTTTATATATTAATACATATTAATATATTGTTTTTAGTATGTAAAATATTTACATTAATATTAATTAAAATTAAATGGTTATGTTTTATCGATTATAATTTAATTGAAAACTTTTGCTAAAACGCCATGCCCTTTATATTGATAATTTTTAGTTTTATATGCTATAAGAGCGGATTCACCTTTTGTTAAAGTTAATGATTCTGATTCTGATTTTGTTGTGATAATGATTTTCCCAGTAATGCATAAAACAATTTGTGGACTGTTGACTTGTTCTTCATGTGACTGATTATCACTTTGAATAACTTCAAATTGAAAGTCAATTATAGGTACCAAAAAAACATTTTTATTTTGTCTTTTTACTGGTTTAATCAATAACTGATCTAATTCAAGGCTTTCAAAATTGGTATTTTGAACAAACTCTTGGATATTAATTATTTTATTTGTCAAACCTGCTCTTAAAACATTATCTGAATTTGCCATAACCTCAAGACCTGTACCGCATAAATAAGCGTGAGGTGTTTCAGCTTCTATAAACATCGCCTGTCCTGGTTGTAATTCAATGATATTTAAAATTAATGGCATAAAAAGACCAATATCATTTGGATAATCATTAACTAGTGATTTAATTGTTGTAAAAGGCTCTTGCTCAGAAGCAGTAATATTGGTTAATAACTGTTTAATGGCAATTTCTTTATCTTTTTGTGAAATATCAAGTAAAAAACAAATAAATTTCTTTAATTGGTTCGGTGTGCGATTTTTTCGAAGTAGGGATATTTGCAAATTAAAAATAGGCAAAGCCAAATTCTCAAAAAAAGATAAAATCTCATCGATAGGTCGAAATGAACGCATGGCTTTAAATTGGGTTAAAGCATAAATCAGTTCTGGTTTATGATTAGGATCTTTATAATTTCGTTCAGGGCTATTAATTGCGATGCCAAGTTGATTTTCTCGTTCAAATCCGTGCTCAGCATTTATTTTTGTTGGATGAACTTGAATTGATAAGGCTTTATTTGCTGAAAGAATCTTAAATAAAAAAGGCAAAGAAGCAAATTGGCTAGCTGTTTTTTCACCCAAAATATCTACAGGGTTATTTTTAATTAGTTCATCAACTCGGATTTTATGATAATTGTCAATAACAGCCAAGGAACATCCCATAGGATGAGATCCCATCCAAATTTCTGCAATTGGTTTTCCTGTTGGATTCTGGAATCCAAATAATTTTGGAATATTATCAACACTGCCCCAGTCATAATTTTTGAAAGTATTTTCAAGTTTCCAGATGGTTTTGCTCATATTTCATCCTCCAAAAATTTATCTAGTGTTGTTAATATAGTCAAATTCAACTCTAACTCTTTTTAACTCAGAATGAAAGTAAGTAAGATAGAAAAAAATAAGCCAATTTATCAGCACAATTCAAATAAATTGGCTTATTTAATTAATAGAAATATTTAAATCTAACACGAGCACCATAACGATCTGCGGTATTATCACCATATGCTTTATTTCTATCTAGTAAAGACCAATATGCTCCTAAATAAATATTAAAGTTCTCCATATCCATCACATTATCAATTAGATAAGACGTATTAACAGTGTGAATTTTATATTTACCTTTGCCATTAATATGTCCGTGCTTTTCTTTTTTGTCTGGATCTGAATTATATTTCTTAATATTGTTATTGGCATAATAATAACCTAAACCAACTTTTTCCCAGATAATATCAGTACCGATGGTCATATTATTTTCATCTTTAGCATTCATATAAGCAAAGCTAGTGTTGATTTTTAGCCCTTTATTAGTTGCATCCCAATCCCCCTCACTGTTCCATGAAAATGTCGCACCATACCCCGTACGTTGTGACTGATCACGGAATTTGCCATCGCTGTCATAATAACCATAGGCATTTTTAACTACGTTAGTTTCAGCCGCAATTGCTGAAGAAAAATTATCATTTTTCCACGATAAAACTGGTCGAACATAAACTACATTTTTCTTTTTCTCAATGTCATAACCGTGATAGCTTGAATTATTAAACATTTTTTCACCATTATTAACTAATGCATTTATCTCAAAGTTAAAACTATCTAAGAATGGTTTATTGAATTGAATACTACCACCATTTTTGCTACGTCCTCGACCTTCTTTCATCATATAAATATAACCGAAACCATCTTCATAAAGATCATTAGCTGTATTACCTGAATATTCAATAAACGTATCTTGCCCAAGCGGAAACATATCATAAGCTTCGTAGCGACCAACTTTAATGCTCCAATCTTGTTTTTGTCCAAAATAAAATGCAGCATCATCTAAATTCATATCACCACCTAAATCAGCAAGTGGTTGCACAACAAATCCTGCAAAATTCGTATCATTGATTTCGCGATAACCATCCAAACCAATTAATATCCGACCATTAATATCCCAACGATCTTTATCGGCTGGCTTATTTTTTTTATCGGAAGTTGCACGTAATGAACTAAGTTGTTGTTTACTGCTAGCTGCATCTACATTAAATTCGATATCACCATATAACTTTAATTGACCTTGTGGTGTATCCCATTGGACTGCGGCATTAGCCATTGAACTTAATCCAACCAAGCTAAAAATAAATAATTTTTTCATAAAACCAACTCCTTAAATATATTGAATTAATTTATTATTATCGTAATCTTTGCGATTTCATTTTTATGTAAATTATAAATAACAAAATCTAAGTAAACTAAAGGTAAAATAATTAATGATAACGTTTACATTTTTTGATGTTATATGGTGATTGGATTTTTTAAAACATTAAAAATGTATTTCTGTGACACGAGTAACATTTTTAGCAAATTGATTTATCATAAATTACAAATTTTACTTTTTAGATAAATTAGTTTGGGCATTGTAAGGATAAGTCGAAACTGTATTTTAAAAGCGATTAAGTATATAATGCTCCGCAAATTTAATTAATTTATATCATCTAAAATATATTTCTATGAAATCTTCAATTATCAACAAATTAGAAATGCTACAAGAGCGTTATGAAGAAGTTCAAGCATTATTGTCTGATGCTTCGGTTATTGCGGATCAAAATCGCTTTCGCACTTTGTCTAAAGAATATTCGCAATTAACAGGGGTGGTTAAGTGCTTTTCTGATTGGAAGCAAACACAAGAGGATATTGAGACAGCTAAAATGATGCTATCTGATCCTGAAATGAGTGAAATGGCACAAGAGGAGTTAAACGAAGCATTAAGTCGAGTTGAAGAACAAGAAAAGCAACTACAAGTTTTACTATTACCTAAAGATCCTAATGATGATTATAATTGTTTTATCGAAGTTAGAGCAGGAACTGGTGGTGATGAAGCGGCTATTTTTGCTGGCGACTTAGCTCGAATGTATACAAGATTTGCCGAATCACGGAATTGGCGTGTTGAGATTATGAGTGCAAATGATGGTGAACATGGTGGCTATAAAGAAGTTATTATGTTAGTTAGTGGGGATGGTGTTTATGGTAATTTAAAATTTGAATCTGGTGGACACCGAGTCCAACGTGTACCGGAAACAGAATCTCAAGGTCGTATTCATACATCTGCTTGTACCGTTGCTGTTTTACCGGAAGTCCCTGAAGCAGAAATGCCTGAAATCAACCCAGCTGATTTAAAAATTGATACCTATCGTTCATCTGGCGCAGGTGGTCAGCATGTTAATACAACAGATTCTGCTATTCGTATTACCCATATTCCTACAGGCATCGTTGTTGAATGTCAAGATGAGCGATCGCAACATAAAAACAGAGCCAAAGCAATGTCAGTTTTAGCTGCAAGAATTCAAGATGCGGAACTACGTAAGCGCCAACAAGAAGAGGCTTCAACACGTCGAAATCTATTAGGTTCAGGCGATCGTTCAGATAGAATCAGAACATATAATTATCCACAAGGTCGAGTAACCGATCATCGAATTAATTTAACGCTTTACCGTTTAGATGAAGTCATGGAAGGAAAATTAGAGATGCTAATCGATCCGATTGTGCAGGAATATCAGGCTGATCAACTAGCAGCTTTATCGGAACAAGATGAATGACATACTTACAATGGCTTAAAAGTGCCTCTCAAACCTTAACAGATAGTGAAAGCCCAAAGCGAGATGCTGAAATTTTACTGAGTTTTGTTACGCAAAAAACGCGGACATTTTTAATGGCGTTCAGTGAAACATTGCTAACTGATGATGAATTGATTGCTCTATCTAAATGTTTAGAACGCAGGAAAAATGGTGAGCCTATCGCTTATATAACTGGCGAAAAAGAGTTTTGGTCTTTAAAGTTTAATGTTTCTAACGTCACTTTAATACCTAGACCGGATACTGAAAAATTAGTTGAATTAGGTTTAGAGTACCTTCCTAAAGTGCCTTGTGAAGTATTGGATCTTGGCACGGGAACAGGCGCGATAGTTATTGCAATGGCAACCGAACGTCAAGACTGTTTATTTACCGCAATTGAAAAAAATAAAGATGCCCTAATCTTAGCTCAAAAAAATGCTGCTCAAATCGGGGTGAATAATGTTTATTTTTTACAAGGTGATTGGTACAAACCAATAAAGAATAGAAAGTTTTCAATGATTGTCAGTAATCCTCCTTATATTGAGCCAACAGACATCCACTTATCCCAAGGCGATGTACGCTACGAACCAAGAAGCGCATTAGTTTCTGAAGATGATGGTTTAGCTGATATTAAACTAATTGTACAAGGTGCAACTAAGCACTTAAACCAATATGGGTGGTTACTAATAGAACATGGTTGGAAACAAGGCGAGGCAGTGCAAACTGTTTTTAAACAACACGGATTTCAATTAGTAGAAACCTTCACCGACTACAGTGGTAATGATAGAGTTACCCTTGGTCGCTGGTTTAAACCTTAACTAGGAAAATTTTATGATGCAGCAAAAAAAAGTAAACATTGGTGACATTACTGTCGCTAATGATCTACCCTTTGTACTATTTGGTGGTATGAATGTGCTTGAATCTCGTGATTTGGCGATGAAAATCTGTGAACATTATGTCACCGTTACCAATAAACTAAATATTCCTTATATTTTTAAAGCCTCTTTTGATAAAGCAAATCGCTCATCAATTCATTCCTATCGTGGACCAGGATTAGAAGAAGGGCTAAAAATATTCCAAGAGCTTAAACAACAATTTGGCGTTAAAATTATTACTGATGTACATACTGAAGCACAATGTCAACCCGTTGCTGATGTGGTTGATGTAATTCAATTACCTGCCTTTTTAGCAAGACAAACTGATTTAGTTGTTGCAATGGCTAAAACAGGCGCAGTAATTAATGTCAAAAAACCACAATTTGTTAGTCCAGGGCAGATGGGTAATATTGTTGAAAAATTTGAAGAGGCTGGTAACAATCAAATCATCCTTTGTGATCGTGGTAGCTGTTTTGGTTATGACAACTTAGTGGTTGATATGCTTGGTTTTAACATTATGAAAAAAGCAAGCAAAGGGTCACCAGTTATTTTTGATGTTACTCATGCTCTTCAATGCCGTGATCCTATGGGAGCAGCATCAGGTGGACGTCGTGGCCAAGTAACTGAACTTGCACGCTCGGGCATGGCTGTTGGTATTGCTGGGTTATTTTTAGAATCCCACCCAGATCCAAGTCATGCAAAATGTGATGGACCGTCAGCATTACCACTAGCAAAATTGGAACCTTTCTTAAAACAGATGAAAGCCATTGATGAACTAGTAAAAAGTTTTGATGAAATTGATACTGAACACTAAGAGTTTAATTATTTAGCTACAATTAAAAAAACGTTATTTATTATAAAGTAAACGGTATTTTTAGCATATTAATAAAAAAGAGAAACCAAATATGATTTCTCTTTTTTATTTGGTTATGTGGTCATTTTACGTCATTAATCTTTAGAAATTACTTACTTTTTAATCTTCAATTTTTCAACCACGGTAATAAATATACATAAAAAATGCCATACCCTAAATCATAGGTAGCGTGTTGATATTATAAATAAAATTGGCGATAGACTAAATATTGACACCAAACGTTCATCTAGAACATATTCATTAACATCTTCTAAAATCGTCATAACACATTAAATAATGTGACTTTAATGATTAATACTAACGTAATTTTGTACGTGGGTTGTCCATTTACAATGGGATATTTATACAAAGGTTTTTATTTTAAGTTATATTTTTGTAAAAAATATTCAGGATTCTATACCGTCATAAGTTTAAAAAATTCTAAAAAAGTCCGTTATATTATTTTTTTTAATAAAAAAAGTTGTGACTTTTATCTAAAAATTAGCATAAAAATCGATCTTTTTAGTGATTATGATCACGATTTAGAGTGTTTAATTTGCTAGATAAAATATGTTTATGCATTATAAAAATACATATTTACCTCATATCTGAATTTAAATATGTTCCTAAATAAAGCTTCGAATGTTTAAAATAAAAGTTACTTTGAAGTTCAATTTATTAATAATAATCATATGTTAATAAGTTTTACTGTAAGTTAAATAGCATAATTTAATTATTTTAGGAAAATAAATATGAATATTTATAATGCAAAAATGATACCTAACCGATTAAATCTTTTAACTAAACTTATTTTTTCTTTTTCTGTTTTAATGGGGGTAACAACTCCAGTGGATGCCGTCTATGAAAATCATTTTTTTGATGATGCTTCATTAACTGGTAATATCTTTTTCTGGAATCGTGATCGTGACCGTAAAGATATAGAAACCAATAAATATAAAAGCAATATTAGACAATCAACATTTAATAGTAATTTGGATTATCGTTCTGGCTATATTGCAGATAGATTTGCTATTGAACTCGGTGGTTATGGCGCTTGGGAAGTCAGTAATGGCGGTAATGGTCACCCAAATGAAATAGGATTTAGTGGCGCTCATACCCGTTGGGATGAGGATTGGAAGAAAGATGTCAGTGGACTTAGTTTTTATAAAGCACAAGCAAATTTTAAAATTGACGAATTATTTTGGGTAAAAGCAGGTTATATTCAACCCTCAGGTCAAACGTTACTTGCACCACACTGGAGTTTATTACCAGGTACTTATCGAGGTTTTGAGGTAGGGTCAACTCTTGATTTTGATAGCGCTGGAGCATTGTCGATGTCATATATGTGGAGTGATAAATATAAAGCACCTTGGTATAAACGGCTTTATGAATTTAAACAGTGGGGAAAAGGTAAAAAAATTAATTATTTACATTCTGCTGGTTTGAAGTATGACTTTAAAAATGACTTAGTATTAGAAAGTGCATTTGGACAAGCACAAAATTATATGAACCAATTTTTTGGTAAAGTATCTTATAAAATGGAAGTGTTTGATAATCCTATGATTATGAGCTACCAATTTTATGGCGCTAAAGATCAATCGCATAAAGATACAGATGTATATGATGGCTTGGCGTGGTTGCAAGCAGCAACATTAGGCTATCAAGTTGGTGCTATCGGTCTACGATTTGAAGGCGTTTCGGTTAAAGCTGATGGAGAACAGGGATTCTTTTTACAGCGTATGACACCTGATTATGCTTCATCAAATGGTCGTTTAGATATATGGTGGAATTCTCGCTCAGACTTCAATGCCAATGGTGAAAAAGCAGTGTTTGCTGAAGTGACTTATGATTTAAGTTACCTATCTCATTATTTAGCGGGTTGGAAAACAGGTGCGTCTTATGCCTATGGTTGGGATGCAAAACCTAGCACTAATCGTCAATACAATCAAAAACAGCGTTTGATTGAATCTGCATATAACTTTGATTTAGGTTATACCGTGCAAGAAAGTTGGGCAAAAGATACAACCTTCCAATTGCACTATACCAAATATAATAACCATTCAAATATACCGAGCTGGGGTGGTGGATACGGTAATATCTTCCAAGATGAACGGGACATTAAATTTATTGTTACAATTCCATTCACTGTTTTTAGTGCTAAACAAAAATAGGTAAAAAAGATGAAAAAGATTAAGGCAACGATATTAGCAACTTCAATCCTTTCTTTGTTAAATATATGTGCGATTCAATCAGTGCATGCTTCTCAACAAATTGCTAATTTGATTAGTTCTCAACTTAATGTTAAATATGAAGTTGTCGACAATCAAGCAAACGCAAATGGCGTTAACTGTTCAACTTTAGGTGCTGATTGGGCTTCTTGTAATAACGTCATGATTTCACTTAAAAATACTGGAACAGCCATTAATAATAAAGATTGGGCTATCTATTTTGATAATATCAGAATGATTCTAGCTGTAGACAATGATCAGTTTAAAATCACCCATATTACAGGTGATTTACATAAGCTCGAGCCAACAGAAAAGTTCACTGGTTTTCCTGCTAATACAACGGTGAATATTCCAATTATTGGGGAATATTGGATTGTAAGTGAAAGTGATGTTATGCCACGTTGGTATGTAACTTCAAGTGATGCTAAACCCAAAATTATTGCTAACACTAACACGGATTCTGACAATTTATCGGCATTTGTTGCACCAATAAAACAACAATGGAAAAGAACGGCTGATGATCACAATATTTTAATGACGTCTGCTAACCGTTTTGAATATAACGCCGATATTAATAAATTATCTGAATTATCGTTACGAGGGCAAATTCTACCAACACCAAGCAAACTTACAATAGGTAAAGAGGATGTTACGATTGATCAGCAAGGCGTTAATTTAATTCTTGATGGTTTAAATCAAGATAGTTTAGCTATTCTAAAGGCACAATTTAAAGCATTAAACATAGCTGTGACAGAAAAAGGTTATCAAATAAAAGCAACGATTGATCCTAAACAATTCGAACAAGGAAAAGTAGGATCATATCAATTAGATATTAAAAATGATAAGACATTAATCACCGCTTATGATGAAGCAGGGATTTTTTATGCCATTCAATCCATTTTATCTATCATTCCCGTAAATCATTCAAATTCAATACCAATGCTAAATGCTGTTGATTCGCCACGTTTTGTTTATCGAGGAATTATGCTTGATATTGGGCGTAATTTTAAATCTAAACAAGCCATATTAAGTTTATTAGATCAAATGGCAAAATATAAAATGAATAAATTTCATTTTCACTTAAGTGACGATGAAGGTTGGCGAATTCAAATTCCTGGATTACCTGAGCTAACTGATATAGGTAGTAAACGCTGTCACGACCTCACGGAGCAAAATTGTTTATTACCACAATTAGGTTCGGGACCTGATAATAATACAAGTGGATCAGGATTTTTAAGTCGTAATGATTACATTGAAATTGTCAAATATGCAAAAGCACGCTTTATCGAGGTTATTCCTGAAATCGATATGCCTGCACATGCCAGAGCCGCAATAGTATCAATGGAAGCACGTTATAAACGCCTAATGAATGAAGGAAAAGAGCAACAAGCTAATGAGTATCGTTTAGTTGATCCAACCGATACATCCAATACCACAACGGTACAATTTTATAATCGCTTAAGTTATTTGAATCCTTGTCTTGATTCATCTAAACGCTTTGTTAATAAAGTTATCGATGAAATCGCAAAAATGCATATTGAAGCAGGGCAACCGCTTAATACTTGGCATTTTGGTGGTGATGAAGCTAAAAATATCCGTTTAGGTGCAGGTTATCAAGATCTGCAAGCAAAAGAAAAAACTGATATTAAAGGTACTATTGATCAAAGTATTGAAGATCATCCATGGGCTAAATCACAAGCTTGCCAAACTTTTGTGAGAAAAGGCAAAGTGAAAGATATTGAGCATCTACCAAGTTATTTTGCACAACAAGTCAGTACCATTATTAAAAAGCATGGTATCAATCATATGCAAGCGTGGCAAGATGGCATGAAACATGCCGAAAATGCCAAATCTTTTACAGTCGATAAAGTTACAGTTAACTTTTGGGACACATTATATTGGGGGGGATTTGATTCAGTTAATGAATGGACAAATAAAGGTTATCAAGTGATTATCTCTAATCCAGACTATGTTTATTTAGATATGCCATATGAAGTGAATCCAAAAGAAAGTGGTTACTATTGGGCAACACGTTTTAGTGATGAACGTAAAATATTTAGTTTTGCGCCCAATAATTTACCACAAAATGCTGAAACTTCGGTTGACCGAGATGGTAATCCATTTACAGCTAAAGGTACTATGAACTGGTCAGGTGCTTATGGGCTATCAGCACAAATTTGGACTGAAGATATCCGTAGTGATAACAAAATGCAATATATGGCTTTTCCTCGTTTACTAGCGGTTGCTGAAAGGGCTTGGCATCAAGCTGATTGGGAAATGGCTTATCAAAAAGATCGCCAATATCAGCAAGGTGAAACACATTATGTAGATAGCAAAGCGTTACATGATGATTGGAATCGCTTTGCTAATTTACTTGGACAAAGAGAGCTAGCTAAACTTGATCTTGCGGGTATAAATTATAGATTACCTATTCCTGGTGCAAAAATTGTAAATGGTAAATTAAACGCCAATATTGTATTTCCGGGATTAAACATTGAATATTCAACGAATAATGGAAAAAATTGGAAACTTTATACTGCTCCAGTGGCAATTAATAAAGATGACACTATCTCTATTCGTAGTATTTCATCAGATCAAAAAAGAACAAGTCGTGTAGAAAAGCTAAATTAAGCTTTAAAGCACTAATATTCTTATCCGTTTATCGGATAAGAATAAAGCCTAAGAAAGGGAGTTGATGATATTTAATGAAGTGTCTCCATAAGCTCAGCTTCATCAAAATCGTTATCATTCCCATCTTCAAAATAAGTACCCCAACCATCATATGTGACGCCAAATTGGGTAGTAAGTGCGATGATTTCTGCAATTTGTGCATTTATTAGTTCGGCATTGAGTGGGCTTTCGGTAACAATATCAAAAGCGATAATAACATTGCCTGCATCGTCAATATCTTCATCGGGATCGGTTGCCTCATAGCCTAATTTATAGGCTTCTACTGCCACTTTTTCTAATTTATCAAAATTTTGTGATGAAATGTGATGCTCAATGATATAAAGTGCATGAGGATCGCTACCATCTTCTAATAGTTCCTCAATAATTGCGCTAGTATCTTGTTGAGCAAGGCGAATTTGATCTTTCATAATATACCTTTTAGTGGTCATGCAAATTGTGTGGTATATTACACGTTTCAAAATAATTTTCGAGAAAAAAATGATCGTTGATTTACATTCACATACTACGGCATCGGATGGACTATTAACACCTAGCGATCTTGTCAAAAGAGCGGTGGATAACCAAATTGCTATTTTGGCTATTACCGATCATGACACCGTTAAAGGTTTACCTGAAGCTCAAAAAACGATTGCTAACGAAAATTTACCTATTAAATTAGCTTGTGGTGTTGAAATATCAACTTCTTGGAAAAACAACGAAATCCATATTGTTGGGTTAAATATTGATATTGCACATCCCGAGTTAACGACACTGCTATCATCACAAGAACAAGGAAGAATCGATCGAGCGTTGGCTATAAGCCATAAATTAGCTAAAGTTAGTATTGAAAACGCTTATCAACAAGCACAACAATTTGCAAAAGGAGACATTGTTTCGCGTGCTCATTTTGCAAGATTTTTAGTTGCTAACGGCTATGTTAAAGACATTAAACGCGCCTTTAAAACATACTTAGGCAAAGGTGGTTATGCTTATGTACCTGCAACATGGTGTAGTATTTCAGATGCGGTTAATGCCATTCATGCGGCAAGAGGACAAGCAGTACTTGCGCATCCAAGTCGCTATGATCTAACTTTAACTAAATTAAAATTATTAATAAGTGAGTTTAAATCTAGTGGTGGTGATGCAATTGAAGTTTCACAAAGCAGGCAAACGCAAGATGATTTACAAAAATTAGCTAAATTAGCCAATGAATTTGAACTATTGGCATCACAAGGATCAGATTTTCATGGTGTTGACAGCTATTTAGATTTAGGGAAAACAACCCCACTACCTGGTAGTGTTACACCAATTTGGCATAATTGGAAACTCTAAATAAATCTGGATTAAAATCGATTTATATTCGTGCTTCACTATAAGGTTAACGATATAAAATTTAATCATGCAAATCAGATTAACAATAATATTGATATAGAAGAAAATTATGAGTCAAACTTTTTATATTCATCCAGATAACCCGCAAACTCGATTATTAAATCAAGTTGTCAACATATTAAATGATGGTGGTGTTATAGCTTTTCCGACCGATTCAGGATATTCACTGGGTTGTTTACTAGACAATAAATCGGGTGTTGATCGAATTTGTCAAATTCGTCAACTTGATAAAAATCATAATTTTACCTTGATGTGCCGTGATCTTTCTGAACTATCTAGTTATGCTTTTGTAGATAACACAACTTTTCGGTTACTAAAAAATAATACTCCGGGTAAATATGTTTTTATTTTACAGGCAAGTAAAGAAGTACCCCGTCGATTGATGAATGAAAAACGCAAAACAATTGGACTAAGAATTCCTGATAATAAAATTGATTTAGCGTTGCTCGAATTATTAGGGCAGCCATTAATGACTGCGACATTAATTTTACCTAATGATGACCAAGCGCAATCCGATCCCGACGAAATAGAAGATAAAATAGGTTATCAGCTTGATGCGATTGTGCATGGTGGTTATATAGGTCAACAACCTACCAGCGTAATTGACTTGACTAATGACTATCCAACAGTTATTCGCAAAGGAAGTGGAGACACTAAACCATTCGAATAAATGTCCATTTTTTATTGTCAATATATCGACAATATAGCTAATAGAAAATTGATACCTGAGAAGGTAACAGCGAGGATTTTATGAAAAATAGCAAATCAGCATTCCCACAACTTGGCAAAAAGACAAATAGCGTTAAAGCAAAGGAAAAGCAACTCTATGAAAAACCAAAAACCTCAAGAGTACCAGCTATTACACGCAAAACATCGGTACATGATAATACTGAAAAACTCCAAAAAGTATTAGCTAATTTAGGTAATGGATCACGCCGAGAGATTGAAGCCATGATTGTGGCAGGTAAAATCAGTGTAGATGGAAAAATTGCCACATTAGGCGATCGGGTTGATGTTAATGCCAATCCGAAAATTCGTATCAATGGCCATTTAGTTCAGCTAAGAAGTAAAGAAAAAGAAGTTTGCCGAGTACTAGCTTACTACAAACCAGAAGGTGAAATTTGTTCACGGAATGATCCTCAAGGACGTGCGACGGTTTTTGAGCGTTTACCTAGATTAAAAAATGCTCGTTGGGTGAACATTGGCAGACTTGATATCAATACATCGGGTTTATTATTATTTACAACTGATGGTGAATTAGCTAATCGATTAATGCATCCACGGCACGAGATTGAGCGTGAATATGCAGTGCGAGTATTTGGTAATGTGGCTGATCAACAAATTAACCAACTTCGTAAAGGGGTGCAACTAGAAGATGGCCCAGCCTCATTTCAATCAATTAAAGCACAAGGTGGTGATGGAATTAACCAATGGTTTAATGTAGTTATAACAGAAGGCCGTAATCGAGAAGTTCGTAGAATGTGGGAAGCTATTAATGTGCAAGTTAGTCGATTGCTACGTATTCGCTATGGCAATATCACTTTACCCAAAGGATTATCACGCGGAACTTGGCTAGAACTTGGTATTGACTCAGTCAATTACTTACGTGAACTAGTCGGTTTGCCACCTGAATCTAAAAGTTTCACCACAAGTTCTTCTTCTGACAAAAGAATAGTAAGACCTAAACGAGTTAAACTTAATCAACAGACTAAAACAACACGGCAAAGAGTAACTCAAAAAGCAACTCGAAAATAATCGTCACTTAGCCCTTAAATAGTTTAGTTGTTTAAGGGTGCCTGCATAAAATATAATTCAAATCTTTTATATTTGAAATAAAACTCATCGCCAAAGAATAATGAGTGACTAGGGGCTGTTGATCTTTGCTGTACATAAATTACTCAACAATACATTGGCAGCCACATTAACATAAATGCCAGTGATACCATACTGGCATAATTCCTTTCTAGCTTATCGTATCTAGTTGATATTGAACGATATTGCTTGATTCTAGCAAAGGCATTCTCGACTAAATGACGATAGCGATAAAGGCACCTATCCATACTGCTTTTATCTATATCCTTACCATAATTACGTTTAGCAATCACCGCTCGTCCGCCTTTTTGACGAACAAAGCACCGAAAAGGCTCGCTGTCATAACCTTTATCGGCTATCACTGTATTCACCTCATCGAGCTTTTCAATTAGGTTTTCTGCATAAGTGATATCATGTCGTTGTCCTTCAGAAAGCTCAAAACAAATAGGCAAACCACCACTATCAACCGCAAGATGAATTTTAGTTGAATGACAACCACAGCTCTGACCTATTTGCTCGGAATGCTCCGTTGCAGCGCCTGTACTATGTTGATGAGCCCAGATAATCGAACCATCTAGGATCACCCATTCAAAATCCGCTAGTTGTGATAAATGTTTGAAAATATCAACTAATATTCCTTTTTTAGACCACAAATTAAATCGTCTATAGACGGTGCTCCATTCACCAAACTCTTCTGGTAAATCTCGCCAAGGAATACCAGTTCTCATTCGGAAAAGGCTCCCCCCTCAAACGTCATCCGATGCTCGGATTTATTATAAACTCGGCGGTATTTTTCATTATTTGTAGTAGCTTTTCCCACCGTTTATCTGTTAGCATTGTTCTTGGCATGATGAGTCGAGTTATGGTTGTTTTTGGCTGAATTATTATAACTTACATCATGCCGGCTAAAAAATAATCACGAAAGATCAACACGCCCTAGTTATTCAACTTTTAGCAAAAAAGTTAATAAATTAACGCTAATTTATAATAGACTCATTAACTAGCTTATTAATTAAGCTAAATTAAAACAGTTTTCATCTTAATAGCTAGATGAACAAGCACAAAAAAATTAAACTAAAATGAATTGAAAGGAAAATTATGCGTATAATCATAGCTGTTTTTTTTATGTTCTTATTAGCTGCTTGTCATACACGTACAGCAGAAGAAGCTTATAAAGAAGGAAAATATTTAGAAAGCATCAACTTATTGGCGGATAGTCTTGAGGATAAGGGTACTGCAAAATTAGGTCAAAAAGACGTACAACGACTACAAAATATCGTCAATAGTGTTATGCAACATTATGAAACAACTTTATCAAATACCAATAATCAGGATTATGCCAAACGAATAGAATGCTACCAAAATTTATTAGCAATGAAACTGCGATTAAGTGATCGCTTTTATAGCCAAGAAATTAGTTTTTTTGATAATAAATATGATTTTACTAAATTACAAGAGAGTATCGCAAAAGAGTACTATGACTATGGTAATTCTATCACAGGAACCGATAGTAAAAGTTATAGAATAAAAGCCGATTTATACAAAAAAGGATTTGAGCAATACAACTATAAAAACATTGAAAGTTTGTATAACAATGCAAATAAAAAATATATGCAACTTGCTGCTAAAGATTATTATGACCAAGGAAAAATGTTAGCACAGCAAGGAAATTATAAAGCTGCTGCGGATGCATTTAATAATGCCTCGGAAGTATATCAGCCTCTTGGCAAGTACAAAGATAGTGACAAACTTTCTATTGAGAATGATAGAAAACACTGTACTCAACAAGCAGAAAATGCTTATGAACAAGCACAACAATTAGCTCGAACAGCAACACGTCGTTATCAATTTCGAGAAGTAGCCCAATATTACGCTTCAGCTGCTTCGGCTTATCGCCAATACGGATCGTTTCTCGATGCAGATTTTCAAGCAGATAAATATAAAAGAGAAGGGAAAGTAAAAGTTTATTATAATTCTTCAGAATTAAAATCTTATGTAACAGATCTATTAAGTAAAGACTTTATAGAATTTGTTATCTACCAACCAGGGCAAGCAGATGTCACGATCCGTGTAACGACAAATGTTGAATTTTCTGATCTTGGTAAATCAGTTAACAATGAAACCAAAACCGAAAAAATATTTGATAAATTTATTGAATTAGCTGACGAAAACGGTAATAAAAAGCAAGTTAAAACCTATAAATATCAACAGTTTAATTTACAAACTGTGACTCACAGCAACAAATTAACTTTGACCACTGAAATTGAGGCTCATGGAATCTATAGTTACAGTAAATCATTTAACGTTGTACAAACATCAGCAAAACATGATTATATCTATTCTGGCAATGTGCCATCAAATTTGCATAATTATAGTGAAGGAACATTGCAAACCAAAGATAGCTTGCTTCGGGCGGCAAAAGACCAGCAATTAACAGAATTAAAAGTGTATATTGAAGATATAGTTCGAGATCTTTCATATCTATAGTTAATATAAATCTCATAGCTACAACTTAATTAAATAAAACTACTTACTCATTGGCGCTTATTTTAGAAAACGAGTGCTCAATGAGTAAAATAATTCTTCAATTATTTTCTCTCAAGTAAAGGAATAACTCAAATTCTTTACATTAACCCTAATAATCTTTAATCAATTTTGATAATTAACTTTTTTAAATCTATTCAAAATGTTAATTATTTATTAATTAAAAATGGTCGTTAATTATGTCACTTGTGATTCCTGTAACTACCCCCTAAAATAGCACAACAAAAAAGTAGAAAGCTCTCTATGATAGAAGTGAAAAAGGATTAAAACACAAAAACAGGTAGCGTATTTTTTGATTATAAGCCATGCATTAAATATAAAAAAATTTACATTACTATTACAAAAAAGTCATTGAAAAAACATGAATAATCTTGTGTTTAACAATGTTTGATGTAATATAAGGCGCTTAAAAATCAACAAAATATTTTGATTTTTTTGTTCGATTCATATTCACACTGTTAATTATATAAATAATAATAGATAATTGAGAAATAAACATGAAACAAAACATAGACGGTTATTCTTACTTTTTTACAGAGTTTCAGAGTAAATTTCACGAGCAGTATGTTCCGTATTTTAATAAGAACAAAATAGGTGTATCTTCTAACTCGAATATTAAAAAAAAGCTTATAAAAATAAGCTTTTTTTCTGTTATTTTTGCAATAAGTAGTTTAAATGAAACCAATGCAATGCTTTCAGCCACAACATTTCGTATGATTCAAGGAAATGAGCCACAATTTTTTGCAAACGAAACTATAATAAACAAACTTGGATTTCATTATAACGGAAACGATTATAATGAATTAAATGGCAATATCAAAAGTGATACGATTAAGTATTTTGATGAAAACACTAAACTTAGCGATTTTAATATAAAGAGTTATTTTACACCTAGAGCATCAATAAATGATCTTAGTGGTGATTATTTTGATGTTGATGGTGATGCTTTTGATCCAGTTACACCAGTTACAAATACACTTAAATTTGTTTGGAAAGATAATAGAGGTAAACTTATTGATGAAGCCGATTATGATGATATTGCGTGTAGTCATAATAAGTACGAAATGCCTTTACAATTAGAAATTACAGCAAAAGATATTAAAATTAAAACAGAATATGGTTATCCTCAAGAGAGTTATCCTGTAAGTCACATTATTACAGATTCGCTCGAAACCAAGCCTATAACCAAAACATATAAAATAGCGATAGCTAAAGCTTGTTTTGCAAAACCGAATGGAATTAATTCATCTCCGGACTATCAATGGCGTTCAATTAAGAATGATAATAGTGGAATTGATGATAAATGGAACCTAACGGGCGCAGGTATAAATGGTATAAATAAAGATAAACCAAATCTAGAATTTGGTGGTGGCCACACAGATGATTATGTTGTAAATCAAGGGTTCAAGGTGAAGCCAACGGCATCAAATGGTAAGCTTTTCCCGACAACAGGCTTTAGGGGTGCGCAGTTCCAGCTTGTTATGGGTGGAAAACAAGAAGATTATATTTTTACAAGTAGTAATACTCTTACCCCCGTTGATGAGAATGGTCTTGTTACACTAGAAGGTCCAGTTAAAAGTGCCACTATTTCAGCAACTCTAAAATCAGATAATAATATTCATTATGATTATAGTTTTACATTAGATTTATGGGTTGAACCGACAAATGACCTTGTAACTAACCAACAAGAGGCGAAGTTAAAATGTGTAAGTCCTATGAGTTTATTGAGTCGTCAAGATTTAAATAATGGTTCAAGTTTTTCAAGTAAAAATTTGGATAGTTATCAAGGACGTATATATAATGTATTTACTCGAGGTATTGGGTTAGGCGTTTTTGGTGAGTGGGGCAGAGCAGTTAAATATGATATTTATGGTATATCGCCATCTTATCCTAAATCGAATTGGAGTTATGGTTGGTTTTTCACAAAAGAAACTCACCCAACAACTAATATTAATAATCCTATAGAAGGAATAGTGATTTCAAGTCATGATGGTATGATATCTTTCCCAAGTGCGTGGGGAAGAGACGAAGCTAAACGAGCTGTTTGTGGTAAATACTTATAACTACCATTCTTTAATTAACAAAAGGTATTTAAATAACTTTTTAAATACCTTCAGAAGTCATTCTTAAAAATTATGTAAACATTTGATTTTATTTAAGTTTTTAATATTGCAAATTTAGCTAAAATATGAAAATTACTTAAATAAAACGATTCAATAATCAGTTACTCATCGGGAGCATTTTTCAGATAAAACCGATGAGTAACTTATTTTGATAAGTTTGTTCTATCTCAAATCAATCAATACCTAGCACCATTCGTCCATTTTTAGTCGCCACACTAACCACATTATCCAAATCAGTGTAACGGCATCCTGTTACTAACAATTTAAGTTCTTCCCACATATTACCCGTTGAAAATGGTAACATATAATCACTAACATTATCCGTGCCAATAGCAACAGGAATACCCGCAGCAGCCAGTTCATCAACAGGGGTTAATGAGTTACGAGTAGGGCCTTGCTCTTCACGGCGAGGGCTATCGATCCAAGCAAAAGGACAAGCAATAACCATCATTTTAGCCTCTTTCATTTTTTTGTAGAGTTTTTGGCGATATTCTAAACTATGCGCAGTGATAGAAATGCTATGGATGGCAACAACTCGCCCGTGCATACCATGCTCAAGAGTTTTATCGGTAAGTTGTTCTGTTTCGATTTCATCTTGTGAGTTAAATTGGTCAACATGTACATGCACCATTTTGCCCAATGACTTACCTGTTTGCATTAACACATCAAGATGTTTAAGTCCCATACCTTCACCATGATCACGCTCATCACGACGTGGTAAACCGCCAATAATATCAACTAAATCAGCCCCTTTATCAAACCAATAACGTGCCTCTTTATCAATAACACCTTTAAGAGTTTGATTAACTAATTTTATGGTGATGTCATTTTTATAAGTTTCTCGTGCTCTTAAGGCTCCTTTAATTGCTCGTTCTTCAGCAATAGGATCAATATCAACAAACGATCCCATGGCACTTACACCTTGCTCAATCATACGCTCAACCGCCATACTAAAATGACGATAGTAATCATCTTCACTCATTGATGCTTTGACTTTATCTAATGTATCCCATTTTTCAATTAAAGTCTGTTTTTGATAGACATCAAAACTATCAACTGAAATAGTAAAAGCACGATCAGCATGCATATGTGCATTAACCCATCCGCCATTTTGCTTAATATTATTCATTAAATAGGCTTTTAAACTTTGGTCTCTTGTGGTTAATAACATGTTTTTATGTTCAATCATAATATGCCTCTACAATTCAATCTAAATGAAGTTGATAAAATCGGACGCAATAGGCAAAAAAAAATCCCCCAAAAAGGAGGATAAAATGGAATCAATAATATTAATGATTAAGATTACTGAGTTACAATTGATCATTGCGCCTACACCGTATCGATAAAAAATTGCAGAAATTCTAACCAAAATATTTTTAATAGCAAGTACTATAATTTATAAAATATATAAATAAATGAAATAGTTAAAGTATTATTTTTTAGATTTCTTACTTCAAAAAATAGTTTTTAATAAAGTTAATTACCAATAAATTAAGAAATAAAATCATAACTAATTATTTAATAACAATAATTAGTTGTCACAAAAATGAGATTATTAACCTTAAATACAGCTTTTGGATATTAGCTGTAGCAAGCGTATACTACACTAACAACTTATTTTGAAATATAGGTAGTCTACTAACATGAGTCAATTAAATATTATTGCCACAATCACAGTTAAACCAGAATTCTATGACGCATTTCAGCCAATTTTTAAACGTCTAGTAGCAGGTAGTCGAGCTGAAGCAGGTTGTTTACGCTATGAACTTAATCAAAGTATAGATAATTCAAATATCTTCATAGTGATCGAAACATGGTCATCACAGCAGGCAATTGATTTTCACAACACAACGCCACATTTTGTTGAATTTGCCAACTTTGCTAAAGAACATACTGATAGATTAGAGATTAATATTGCCAAACAAGTAATATAACTTAAAAGATGATGATAGTTAACATTTCGGGTTAACTACCATATTAATTAATCAAACAGTTCGATTTTTATATTCCGTGAATCACTTCGCCCCACATCGTCAAGCACTAAAATTTTGAAAGTCCCGCTTTGTGTTGGGATCCAGCTAAGAGCTTTACGAGGTTCGGTTTGCCCAATAAAATTGTTATCAACAAACCAATAAAGTGATTTAACATCACCATCACTATTAGCAGTAAAACTAATTTGTTCATTTTTTTGTTTAGTGGTTCTAAATTGATAAACCACATTTTTAAGAGGCGAAGTTATTTTTGGCGGTTCGCCTATAAAATTTTGTGATGAATGACAATGTTTTGTTGATGGTGGCGCTTTTTTAGGAATTCCTGCTTTAGCAAAAACAGCAGCTAAATCTGACGGCCAATATTCAAAAACAGCTAAGTGAGAGGTTGTTAAATCATAAGGAGGACAAACAGCCTTACCTGTTTGATTGTCGACCATCACGGGTCTAAAAATAGTATCAGGATTAATAGGTGACACACCCGGAATAAACCACGTTTTACCTTTTGCCTTGCACCATTGAGTCAGTAGATTGCCACTGGTTAGACAAATATCGATACGCTTTAAATTTGGAGGTAATGGGCGATTAGGTTCACGCAAGTTAGGATAATAAGCGTTAATACTTTCAACGATATTAAAAAACAGCGGTGTGGCGGCATCGACGCCTACAAAGGCATTATTACCACTACCATCAAAGTTACCAAGCCAAACCACCATAGCATAGTTACCAAAAGTTCCTGCTGTCCAAGCATCACGAAATCCCCATGATGTACCTGTTTTCCAAGCAACGGGCACCACCTTTTTTTGCATTTTGCTAAGTACATCTTGTGGGCGGGTATTTTGTTTCAACATATCAATGGTCATAAATGCTGCTTGTGGACTTAACAGCTTTTGTGGCTCGGGCGAGTCGTTGGCTTCAATAAATTGCAATGGCTGCCAACGGCCTTCGTTGGCTAGCATTGCATACAACCCGACTAACTCTTGAGCACTAACTTCACCACCACCTAACACTAAAGACAAACCATAATGCGACTCATCGGCGAGTTTTTGGATATGGGCATTGACCAAAAATTGATAAAAAGAGGGATTATGTAATTTAGAGGCCACCGATACAGCAGGAATATTACGGCTATGAATTAATGCATCGGTTGCCGAAATAGGGCCACGAAAGTTACGATCAAAGTTTTCTGGCGTGTATGAACCAAAATCAGTGGCCACATCTTTTAAAATTGTACGAGGATGTAAAACACCTTGGTCAATACCAAGCGCATAAATAAACGGCTTAAGTGTAGATCCGGGTGAGCGTTTAGCAAGTGTACCATTAACTTGACCTTGGATAGAATTATCAAAATAATTAGCCGAACCGATCAGTGCCTTAACCTTCATTGTTTGGGTATCAACCAAAATTACCGACGCATTATTAATACCTTTTACACGATTTCGCTCAATAAA
This sequence comes from Gilliamella sp. Gris1-4, assembly GCF_001690335.1. Taxonomy (NCBI): domain Bacteria; kingdom Pseudomonadati; phylum Pseudomonadota; class Gammaproteobacteria; order Orbales; family Orbaceae; genus Gilliamella; species Gilliamella sp. Gris1-4. Next base: position 55,836 of record NZ_LZHA01000020.1, read on the forward strand.
CAAATTGACTTGCCGACTAATGATTTTTTGCAGATTATTATCTAACGTAGTTTTAATTTCTTGAGCATCGTTTTGCTGTTGTTGAATGATTTGATTAATAAAATGCGGTGCACCAAAAGGCATTCGTTCTGGTTGACGCAAAACCAACTTTTGCGAAAAAAGAGCGACAATATTGCTATCAACAAAATATTTTTCTTGCCAACGCTCAAATAATTGATTTCTTGCTTTAACTAACGCTTTGCCAGCAAATCCTGTTTTACGATCAACTCGAAACGTTGGTGATTGAGGTAACACCACCAAAGTTAACGCCTCGGGCAAATTGACTTGTGAAGGCGGTTTATTAAAATAGATAAATGACGCTGCGCCAACACTTTCAATATTGCGACCAAAAGGGGCATAATTTAAATACGCTTCTAAAATATCATGTTTAGAATACATCAACTCTAACTGTATAGCCCTAGCAATTTGATGCAACTTTCCACCAATGGTTTTAGTATTTAACCGCCAATGCATTCGTGCAAGTTGCATGGTAATGGTTGAAGCACCTTGACGATTTCCACCACCAAGATAGGTTGCCCCAAAAGCCCTAATTAAACTAAATGGATTAAAGCCAACATGATAATAAAACCACTGATCTTCGTGCAGTAACAAACCATTAACAATATCAGGCGAAATATCCTCCAAAGGCGTCCATAAACGATAACGATCATCATTGGCTAATGTCATTCGAATTAGCTGGTTGTTATTATCATAATAGCGCTTTGAAAAAGTAAGTGATTCAGAAAGAGGGGCATGAGGTAACAAACGAATAATAAGGATCGCAATAAATAACAGCAACAAAGCCATTAACTTATTTTGATGACGAACAATAAACCTAAACATATTTAGTCAAAAGCTTAAAACGCATGTATTAAAAAACACCACCAATGCATTCACATCGGTGGTGGTTAAATTACATTTTATCAACAGTCTTAATGCCTAGCATATCAAGGCCAGTTTTAAGTGTTTTAGCTGTTAAAGAAGCTAATTTTAAGCGACTTTTTTTCAGGCTTTCGTTTTCGGCTGCTAAAATAGGGCAGTTTTCATAAAAACTTGAAAACAGCGTTGCAATTTCATAAAGATAAGCACAAAGCACATGCGGTGTACCTTCGCTTGCCACGATTGAAATAGTCTCATCAAATTGAATTAAACGAGTTGCTAAAGCACGCTCTTTATCAGATTCCAAACTAATATTAGCTGTTAAGCTATCTTCAGAAATATTGGACTTTTTAAAAATTGATAACACACGTGTATAAGCATATTGCAAATAAGGTGCGGTATTGCCTTCAAATGACAACATATTATCCCAATCAAAAACATAATCAGTAGTCCGATTTTTAGAAAGATCAGCATATTTAACTGCACCAATAGCCACCGCATCGACAATTTTTGCAAGCTCACTTTCAGAAAGATCTGGATTTTTGCTACGAATTAAAGTTGTTGCACGCTCACACGCTTCATCTAGCAAATCATTTAATTTAACAGTATCGCCAGAACGGGTTTTAAACGGCTTACCATCTTTACCTAGCATCATACCAAACATATGGTGCTCAAGTTTTAAAGATTCTGGTACATACTTGGCTTTGTGAACAATAGCCCAAACTTGCTCTAAATGTTGATGTTGGCGGGAATCAGTATAATAAAGAATACGATCAGCGTGTAACGTTTCGTAACGGTATTTAGCACAAGCAATATCGGTTGTTGCATAAAGGTAGCCACCATCACGTTTTTGGATGATAACACCCATCGGTTCGCCTTCTTTGTTTTTATACTCATCAAGAAAAACAACAATCGCCCCTTCACTTTCAACCGCAAGCCCTTTCTGTTTTAAATCGGCAACAATATTAGGTAGCATGCTGTTATAAATACTCTCACCCATGGTATCTTCAAGCGATAACGTAACATTTAAACGCTTATAAGTGGCAATATTTTGCGTCATGGTAATATCAACTAGCTTGCGCCACATATCACGACAATATTCATCGCCACTTTGTAATTTCACTACATAATTACGAGCTTTTTCGGCAAACACTTCGTCTTCGTCATAATGTTTTTTAGCGGCTCGATAGAATGACTCTAAATCTGAAAGATCCATATCATTGGCATGTTCATTTTGCATCTTTTCAAGATACGCAATTAACATACCAAATTGTGTTCCCCAATCACCAACATGATTAGCACGAATAACATTATGACCTAAAAAAGATAAAACACGAACGCTAGCATCACCAATAATAGTTGAACGCAAGTGTCCAACATGCATCTCTTTGGCGACATTAGGCGCCGAATAATCAACCACAATAGTTTGCGGTTTGGCGGGTAAAGTAATATTAAGCTTATCACTACTTAAAGCAACTTCATTTTGCTCAGCAATCCAGCTATTTTTCAAAAAGATATTAATAAAACCAGGACCTGCAATTTCAACTTTTTCAGCGATATCATCAACATCAAGATGCTGTAAAACTGTCTGAGCAAGTTCTCGAGGAGGCATTCCCATTTTTTTAGCAACAGACATAATGCCATTAGCCTGATAATCACCAAATTGTACTTTAGCTGATTGCTTAATTAAAGCGTCGCAGTTCTTATCTGCACCTGCCATAATCATAGCTTGCGAAACACGTTGCGTTAATAATTGTTGAATATTCACACTAAACCTAACCGATTATAATAAAATGCCCAATATAATACCGACAAAGTGATGAATTGTCACTGATCGCATAAAAGAGGAAGGATCCTTTTTATTAAAAGAGTGTAAAAAATCGAATAAAACTAATGCTCCAACTAAAATGTATTAATACGTCGTGGTTTTAGTAAAAAAACAAAGCATAATATAAACCGTTGGGGTTATTCAAGATCAACAAAAAACCAACAAAAACTTCAATAAAATCAATAGTATACCGGATCGATTTTAGGCCTTTAAAAAGCACCTACTCCACCAGTCCCAAAAACCACCCAACCGCTACCTCCACCCGTAAAAAACGCCACCCCCAAAAAAAAAGCCAAAGCAACCCCAAACTTACCCGCTAACAATTCTTTACAATAAATTAACAAAAAAAGTGGCGCATTATTCATCATCAAGTTATAATTTTTAAGCTTATTCAGGCAAGGAATCGCTCAAAATTCAAGCGAACTGATATAAAAGCTCATAAAAAACAATAAATTACTTGACAAGGAAATAAAAATGCATTACCATGGTTGGCGTCTGGCCTGCCAAACCTATGCCCTAAATCTTATTGATTCGCACGGTGGTCAAAATAGAGCGCCACAGTTATTTTCATCATCAAAGTCATTTTGCGTAGCGAAATCGACGCCGTCATCGGGGGCTTTACTGGCGATATCTTCGACGGATTCTTCGACAACATTCTTGAAAACCTCTTCGGTCACGCCATCGGCCATATTTTCGACAAAGTTATCGTCGATATCCAAGTGGTTATTAAGACCGCCATTACTATTCAAACTACGGTTATTGTTTAAGCCTTCATTGTTATCTAAATCGGCATTATTCTTTGCGCCGTTGTTGTTATTGTCATATACGCAGGGAGCACAGGCATTATCAGTAACAACAAATAACTTAATTAATGGTACTGCGCCATATTTAACGTTTGATGGTGGGCAGACAAAGGCAATCGATACGGATACTTTTTTGGCAATCGAGTTGCCGGATGGTAGGAATATCACGCCATCGACGAACACTTCGAGTTTGGCAAATCCGATAATGGTTTCTGCTGGAATAACATTTAATGATATTCATATGGTATTGCCGTTGGATTCAGATAGCATAAGTCTCAATGATTTAATTACCCAAGGGAAGTGGGGAGATGATGATGGAGATGGACAGGGGGCAGGGGGAGTAACGGCATCAGGGAGTATATCGTTAGCAATAAAGGATAAAGATGGCACTACGGTTAGTCGTGGTGATACATTAAATCTATGTAAAGCGCCTTATAAGGTAACCTTAAGTAGTACTGGGGGGAATTTAGTTACGCAGTATGGTGTCCCCAATAGTAGTACATTTAGTGGAGGAACAGTGGATTATTATATCACTTT